>JANLQB010000603.1:0-4467 GCA_031367565.1 Verrucomicrobiota bacterium | reverse complement strand
TCGGCACGGATTCCACTGAGGGCATCTTTGGCGGCGGTGGGAAAAAAGCGGGCTCGATCGAGGCCTTGCACGCGCTCGGGAATGTGACCATTTCCGGCAACGTCGAAGGCGGCGCAGCGATCGATGCCGGAGCGATTATCTCCGGTGGAACGACGGGTGTCGTGAAAATCGGCGGCGATTTAAAAGGCGGTGCCGGACTTCGCTCCGGAGTGGTGGGCGGCACGGGTAACACGGCAAGCGTCACGATCGGAAGCACCGCCGTGCCTCATAGCATCATCGGCGGCAGCGGGGAAAGCAGCGGCTTCATCATCGCGAACAATCTCGGTGGCGTTCACATTTATGGGGACATCACGGGCGGCACGAATTTTCACTCCGGTGCCGTCTTTGCCAACGGGAGCATCGGGAGTGTGATCGTGGATGGAAACGTGACCGGTGGCTCGAATACGAACACGTCGAGCGGTTCGATCGAGGCGCTGCGTGCGCTCGGCTCAGTGCTGATCGGCGGCGATTTGGCGGGCGGCGATGGGGCGGCTACCGGCACCGTGGTCGCGGGTATGTCGCTCGGGAAGATCACCGTGAATGGCGATGTTATCGGTGGAAAAGGTGCAAACAGTGGCGTGATTTCCGGCGGACAAAACCCTGTCTCGACGGTGAAGATGCTGGGGAATGTCACCATCGGCGGTGCGCTGATCGGCGGCGAAGGTGCCGGCTCCGGCGCCCTCGTTTCCGGCGGGACGATCGCTGCGGTGCGGATCGGAACTTCGCTCACGACTGGCTCCGCCATCCAAGGTGGGATCGGCGCGTTGAGCGGCACGGTTTTCGCCCACGGCGGAATCGCGAGCGTCACGGTTCTGCGCACCGTTGCCGGTGGCTCCGGCGCAGGTTCGGCGTCGATTCAGGCGGAGGGAACGATTGGTTTCGTTTCGATCACCGGAAATCTCACCGGCGGCACTGGCGTGGAAAGCGCGACCATTTTCAGCCACGAAAACGCCACCGCAGCGCGTCCGATCGCGGGCAATATCGGCACGATCTCCATCACCGGAAGCCTCATGGGCGGAGCCGAGCGCAGCGGCCTCATCGAAGCTGACGGCGCACTGGGTCGCGCCACCATCGGAGCGATCTCCGGCGGCAGCGGCGCGTTTAGCGGCTCCATCATCACGGGCGCGGGATTCCTGCGGCCCGGCGTGACTGGGTCCATCGCGGTCAATGGCCTCATCGAGGCCGGTCTGGGCACCCACACCGCTTCGATCCAAGTCGGTGGACGACTGGCTAGTCTCACGGCAGGCGGCCTTCGTGGTTCGGAAATCAACGTCGGGCAGGATCTCGGCACGCTGCGCGTGAATGGCGACGTTTTTGATTCCACGATCACGGCGCGCGGGCAGGCCGTGCATGCGCTCACGACCGATGTCGCGATCGGCTCCATCACGATCGCCGGCGACATCCTCAATTCCAAAATCCTCGCCGGCTACGACCTCGCCGGAGGCGCGGTGAACGCAGACGCGCAGATCGGCGCTGTCCGCGTCATCGGAAATTGGACTTCGAGCGTGCTCGCCGCAGGCGTGATCGACGGAGGCGACGACCTTTTTGGAACGCTCGATGACATCCCGATCCCCGTCGCCAACAGCGCCCGCATCGTCGCGCAAATCGCGAGCATCGTCATCGACGGCAACGTCGTCGGCACGGCGACTGGCGGCGATCACTTTGGATTCATCTCAGAGCGCATCGGTGCCTTCCGCTCCCATGGCGTCGCCCTGCCGCTGAACGCAGCGGGCGGGCAGTCGTTTGAAGTCGGCACGGATGGCGATACGACCGTGCGGGAATTGCTCATCAGGCGTTGATGACGATTTATTGAGCAGATAAAAGAGGATGCTGGCGGCGAAGGCGGGCCGGGTAAACGCGCAGACGCCCGCTTGGCAGGCTCCACTCGCGGACTACTTCGCCGGTTCTACGGCGGGTTTCGCGTTCCATGCTTCCTGAGCTTTTTTCAGCTCGGCTTCGTTGAGGCCGAAGGCTTGCAGGACGCCGATTGCCATGACGCGGTTGCCTGCCGGATTCATGTGGACGCCGTCGCTGGTGAGCAGCTTTTTGTCCGGCGTGTTCGCGGCTTTGATCTGCTCTTGGAACATCGCGTTGAGATCCGCGACGGGGAGTTTTTTTTCCTTTGCGAGCGTGCGGAGAAATTCGTTGTAGGGGGCAAGCTTCGCGTTTTCTGCGTTGTCGATTTTCTCGTGGATGACGGTCGAGGTGAGCATCACGACTTTCACTCCCGCGGCGGTCGCCTGATTCACGATCGCGGTGATGTTCTTCTTGTAAGTGCCGCGTTCAGCCTCGCCTTCTTTCGCTGGTTCGGCGGGTTTTGCGGCAGCATCGGCGTCGTCGAGTGGTACGCCGTTTGCACCGTGCCAGACATCGTTCACGCCGCAGCTCAGGGTCATCCACTGCGGCTTTTTGGAAAGCACGTCGTGATCGAGACGGGCGAGCATTTGGTTCGATTTGTGGCCGCTGATTCCGGCGGGAATGGCCTCGGCGTTCACGCCGTTCGCAGCGAGTCCGGACATAACGAGCTTCACGTAGCCGGTCGCGTCGCCCCAGCCGGCCTGCGTGATGGAGTCGCCGAGGAAGGCGATTTTTTCGCCGCTTTTCACGGCGATTTCGGCGTGGGCGGAGAGCGCGAGGGAGCTGATGGCGAACCCGTTTAGGGCGAGGAGGGAGAGGCGCTGGAGCATGGGCGAGTTCTCGCGGCACGTCCGCACCCTGGCAAGTCTCAACTCCCCCGGCGACGCGATCGGGCTATTGCGCTTTCGCCGGCTCGGGTGGTTGCGGCTTGAGCAATTCCGCGGCGGTCCAGGAACTCGTGCGGGCGGAAAATGTGGCGCGCACTTTTGCGATATCGGCGGGCTGAACGGGTGATGCTCCGTGGCCCCATTCGCGGCGGATGTAGGTGAGGATGCTGGCGAGGTCTTCGTCGCTGAGTGTGGGCAGGGCGGGCATTTCGAGCTGCCATTTGGTGCCTTCGACTTCGATCGGGCCGGAGAGACCGTGGAGGACGATGCGGATCGGGCGGTCGGCGGGGCCGAGTGCCCATTCGGAATCGAGCAGCGGCGGCGCGAGGCCGGCGAGGCCGGTGCCGGTGGGCTGATGGCACGCGGCGCAGAGGGCGTAGAGGACTTTGCCTTTTTCAAAGAGCGCCTGCTGCTCGGGCGTGAGCGGCGTCGGCGGCGGGGCGGGGGTGTAGCCGGGTTTGTCCTTCCACACGAGGAATGCGTCGAGGCGCTCGGCGAGGTTTTTGGTTTTCGGATTGGCGGTGAGGGTCGTGAGGGTCGTGAGGGTCGTGAGGGCGGCGGGCGCTTCGGCCAGAATGATCGGTTTGGGCGCGGGTGCGTTTTTGGCGAGGGGTTTTCCCGCCATGCCATTCAGGAGTGCGAGCTGGCGCGGGCCGTCGGGCTGGGCGGCGGCGAGGGCGAGGAGCTGTGCGACGCGGACTGGGCGGCGCTCTTTCATCACGCACCCCGCAAGCATTTGGAAAATGCCGCTGGCGTCGATCTGGTCGGTGGGCTGTTTGGCGAGGAGTTCGAGAAATTCGAGTTCGCGTCCGGCGAGTCCGCTGGCGATGCCTTCGGCTGCGAGCGGGTCACTGCTTTTCGCGAGCATCGCGATGAGGGTGGGCTCGGAACCAGGCAGGGCGCTGAGTTTGAAGGCGAGTTGCAGGGCGACGGTCGCGCTGGGATCGCTCGCGAGCTTTGCCAACTCGGGCGCGAGCGATGGATCGGCGAGGCGCACGGCGGCGGCGCGCACGTTGGCGTCGCTGTCTTTCAGCGAAGCGGAAATGACGGCGGGCGTGAGCGCGTTCAAGCCTTCCAAGGTCCACAGCGACTGCACGCGCGATTGCGGCGTCGGGCCACTCGCGGCGATCTTTTCCACGGCTTCCGCGCTGGCGGGATCGGCGCGCTCGACGAGGACGCGTTGGGCGCGATCGCGCACTTCGCCGTTCGCGTGCGCGAGCAGCGGGACGATCTGCGCGGTCTCGCGTGGAAGCTTCACTAGCACAGGTTTCGCGCCTTCTGGCACGATGCGGTAGATGCGTCCGGTGTTCACCGGCGCTTCGAGTTTCCGGTCCTGGATATTTGCGACGAGGTAGTAGGTGAGGAAGCCTTTGTGCTGGATGACGCCGCGCGCCATATCGACGATATAAAGCGCGCCGTCCGGGCCGGTGTAGGCGTTCACGGGGCGGAAGCGCTCGTCGGTGGAAGTGAGGAACTCGGTGCCTTCGGCGGCGTTCTTTCCCGTGAGCAGCGCGCCGTTTTCTCCGAGCACGATGCGCTTCACGAGATTGCCGGACGGCTCGGGGATGAAGGCGTTGCCGCGATATTCCGGCGGGAACAAATCGCCGCGATAGATCGTCGCGCCGCACGTCGCGGTGCAGGATTTCAGCGTGCCGTCGTCGCGCAACGTCTTGCCGTCGTAGCC
>JANLQB010000595.1:0-5839 GCA_031367565.1 Verrucomicrobiota bacterium | reverse complement strand
ACTTCGAGCCACCATCACACCGATCATCTCGACGCGGAGACGCTCGGGCCGCTGCGGCGCGCGAATCCGCAGATGGCGTTCGTCATTCCCGAGGCAATTCGCGCGTTCGTCACGGATCGGCTTGGGATCAGCGTTTCCGGGCCGGTCGGGCTGGATGATGGCACGAGCGCGACGGTCGGCGGATGCGAGTTTCACGGGATCGCCGCAGCGCACAACGAACTCGATCGCGACGACGCCGGGCATCACAAATATCTCGGCTACGTCGTCCGCCTCGGCGCATGGACGCTCTACCACAGCGGCGACACGCTGCTGTATCCCGGCCTCGTGGAAAAGCTGCGCGCCTTTGCGATCGACGTGGCCTTCCTGCCGATCAACGGCCACCGACCGGAGCGGCGCGTGGCGGGGAATCTCGACGGGCGCGAGGCGGCGCAACTCGCGCACGAGATCGGCGCGCGCTGGGTCGTGCCGTGCCACTACGAGATGTTCGAGTTCAACACGGCTCCGCCGGATGAATTCGGCGCGGAGTGCGAGCGGCTCGGGCAGCGGCATCGCGTGTTGCGCGCGGGCGAAGGCTGGAGCGTGCCGCGTGCACTCTGAGGGATTTGACCTTCCAAGTGACTACTCGGGAATGCCATGTCCGCAGGTGTGCAGCGGGGACGCATTGGTGAACCGGTTTCTTCTTGTCTTCACCGGACCTCCCTTCGACTAACCTCCACAAATGAAGACTACCCTTGAGTTAGACACTTCTACCCCCTCGTGAAAATCACGGTCATCATTCTCTTATTTTTAGCCGCGATAATCGCCGTCGTGGTGTGGCTGCATGGCCGTGAGCCGCGATGGATTCGAGCACAGCGTATCGAGGGCATTGCGTATCTCGACCGCCAATGCATTCAGCATCGCGGAGTCGCTCTTCAGCCTGCGTGGTTTGTTTACCCATACGTCGCGGTTTGGTCTGTCGAGTCTCAGACGATGCCCAGCGTCGTCGGCTGGTGGGCTATCAGCGGAGACCTGCCGACCGATTACGTCAGCGGCAACGACGCCCATGATCCGCGCTCAGTCCTTTCTCATTTCGCCCGACAGTGGCGCGAGGTGTCGTCCGCCATGTTGCGTGGCGAACCCCATCCCGAGATGACCATTGGCGCACCCGACAAGTGGCCAGAGTTGGGCGATCTACTCCAGAGGCGGAGTCAGTTACTAACCGAGTGGTCTGAGGATACACGCTTATGGCAATGACCGAAATGCGTTGAGTGCTATCGGTGAAGGGGCGCTCTGCTTTACAGATGATGACACAGGCGAAGTTCCACTTCGTGGGCGCGGGGACGGAAGCCGAAGCATAGCTTCGGGCTGGGTGATCGCAGCAAAATGGGAGGATTCCCGCGCGTGCGACAGCGCCCAAAAACTGTCATTCTGAGGAACGAAGAACCTCTGACTTTTTCCGCGAGCGAAAGCGGAGTACAACAGCAGCGCCGGTCAGCTCCGCACCGCCTCCGCCCGCAAAGGTTAGAGGTTCTTCGTTCCTCAGAATGACAGGCTCGGGAGGATGCGCCGCTGCGCGGCAAACGCACTGAGAGCGGACTTTTTCCGCGACCTCAGAAAGGGGCGTCGTTTCTTGCCGTGGCGGATCGCGCCTGCTTCACTCGGCGGAATTCTTTCCCCGACTTATGAATAAAAAATGGAAAATCGCCGGCATCAATTTCGACCACATGCACATGGGCGATCTTTTGCGGAATGCAGCCGAGCATCCTGATGTCGAGATCGTCGGGATTTCGGATGAGCAGCCGGACCGGATGGAGATGTCGGTGCGCAATTTCAATATCCCGCGCGACCGGGTTTTCACGGACTACCGCGCTTGTTTGGAGAAGACGAAACCGGATTTGGTGATCCTGTGTCCGGCGACGGGGGAGCATGGGCTTTGGACGAAGCGGGTGGCGGAATATGGCGTGCATATCATGGTGGAGAAGCCTTTCGCGGCGACGCTGGCGGAGGCGGATGAGATGATCGCGGCGCAGAAGGCGACGGGGAAATTGCTGGCGATTAACTGGCCGATCCGGTGGTCGCCTTGCTACATCACGGCGAAGCGGCTGATCGACGATGGGGTGATCGGCGAGGTGCTGAATGTGCATCACTACGGCGGGAATCGCGGTCCGCTTTTTCATGGGGCGGACAAGGTGGAGCATGCGCCGACGGCGGCGGACAAGGCGAAGAGTTGGTTTTACCAGAAAGCGCTGGGAGGCGGGTCGCTGCTGGATTACGCGGGGTATGGGGCGACGCTGGGGACGTGGTTTCAGGGCGGGCGAAAGCCGATCGAGGTGACGTGTGTGATGGATGTGCCGCCGGGGCTGGAGGTGGATGAGCATAGCGTGACGGTGTGCCGGTATGCGCACGGGCTTTCGAAGATCGAGACGCGCTGGGGGACGTTCACGGATCCGTGGGTGACGCAGCCGCAGCCGAAGGGCGGCTTCATCATCGCGGGGACGAAGGGGACGATTTCGGCTTACGATTATGCGCAGCGTTTGCGGGTGCAGACGGTGGAAACGCCGGTGCGGGCGAAGGTGCCGGTGGATGAGGTGTCCGCGCCTTTCCAGAATCCGATTCAGTATTTGATCAATGCGCTGAAGAAGGGAACGCCGATGACGGGTCCGCTCGCGCCGGAGATCGCGCGGATCGGGCAGCAGATCGTGGATAGCGCGGTGCTGAGCGCGCGGGAGAAGCGGACGGTGGCGCTGGTGGAATGAGCGAGACTTACGGCGTTTCGTCCGCTCGCGCGGCGGTGCAGATCACTGCGCCGGACTTACCGTATCGTCCGCCGATTCCGCGCGATGCGGCGGCTTTGCCGATCGGGCTGATCGGGTGTGGCGGGATCACGCAGAGTCATCTGGCGGCCTATCGTGCGGCGGGGTTTCGGGTGACGGCGCTTTCCAGTCGCTCGCGGGATCGCGCGGAGGCGAGGCGTGCGGAGTTTTTCCCGGAGGCGGAGATTTATGCGGACTGGCGGGAGCTGCTGGCGCGCGAGGATGTGCGCGTAGTGGATATTGCCACGGAGGCGGCGGTGCGTGCGCCGATCGTGGAGGCGGCGCTGCGGGCGGGGAAGCACGTGCTTTCGCAAAAGCCGTTCGCGCTGGATTTGGAAACGGGCGAGCGACTCGTGCGGCTGGCGGATGAGCTGGGTTTGAAGCTGGCGGTGAATCAGAACGGGCGCTGGGCTCCGCATTTTGCGTGGATGCGCGAAGCGATTGCGGCGGGGATGGTCGGCGAGATTTCGAGCGTCGATTTCGCGGTGCATTGGGATCACCACTGGATTTGCGGGACGCCTTTCGACGACATGCCGGATGTGATCCTCGCCGATTTCGCGATTCACTGGTTCGACCTCGCATGCTGCTTCCTCACCGGTCGCGCTCCGCGCAAAGTGTACGCGTCCGCCGCTCGCTCCCGTTCCCAGCGCGCCCACCCGCCCTTTCTCGCGCACGCTTGCGTGGAGTTCGACAACGCGCAGGCGACTTTCTCTTTCAACGCGGACACGACGCACGGCCACGAGGATCGCACGACGGTGATCGGTAACTGCGGTACGGTCCGCAGCATCGGCCCCGGCCTGCTCGATCAGCGCGTCACGCTTCACACCGCGGCGGGCATCGCCTCGCCCGAACTCGCGGGTAATTGGTTCCGCGAAGGTTTCATCGGCACGATGGGCGAACTCCTCTGCGCGATCGAAGAAGATCGCGAACCGCGAAACTCCGCACGCGGAAATCTGCGCAGCCTCGCGCTCACTTTTGCCGCCGTGGAAAGCGCGGCGCATGGCACCGCGATCGAAATCGCCTAGTGCAGCAGCGTAGGCCGGTAGGAGCGCGTCGAACCAGTGACGGGGTCGATCTGCAACGTGAAATAATTGTCCGGCAAAATGGTGGTGGAGCCATCCGTTTCACCCGAGCCTTTCCGCACGTTCTGGCCGTGGACGGTGATATACCAACTGTCGCCGATAGGGCGCTTCTTCGTGGCACTGAGCGTTCCATTTGGCGGCAAATCGGTGGAGCCATCCGGCAAAAAGCGAAATGACGTGTAGTAATATTTCCGTCCGACTTCCGTGTCCGGCATTTCCGGGTCACTCGAGGATGGGGTCGTGACCGGCTTGCGCTCGATTTTATCCAGAAGGGTCGAAAGTCCGCCCTCATTCATGATCACGTTTGAAGGGAGTCGCTGAATCGGCCCTGCCGGCAGGAGCGCTCCATTGTCGAGAATCTCAAAAATCTGCAAGGCGCGAAAATAGCCCGTTTCGGGATTTCTGACCTGCTCGCCCGGCGTCTCCGGGTCGCCGAATTTGTAAAAGCGGATTTCCACCGACCGATTCCGCCCCAACGCCATGGTGCGCGCGAGTGAAAGCTGATCGGTCACCATTTGCGATCCTTGGGAAAGCTGGGAGCCTTTGATCATCGTGGTGACGGCGGGAACGGCGAAGCCGGCGATGATGGCGATGACCGAGATGACGACGAGGAGTTCCACGAGCGAGAAGGCCCGCGGGAACGAGGAGGGAGCTTTGGTTTTCATGGAGGTCGGGAAGGGCGATGATGCATTCATTTGGGCTGAGTGGCAATCGTCTCCGGCGGGCGGCTCCCAATTTTTGGGAAATCGGGGGCTCGGACGGATTTGAGTCGCACTCGGCTGGCTCGGTAAGGCATTGACATTATACATACATGACGCAGCGCGCCAAGGGGACTTTCGGGAAAGTTGCGCCCGCCCGGTTTCAGGCTCGACTTGCCCGCGTCCGCCGCGCTCGATAGCGCCTTCCTCACTGTGGATACGCACTCCATTTCCAGCCTGAAAACCGCCGCCACCACCGTCCGCGTGGAGGCGCGCGTGCCGGGGCAGATCGACTCGCTAGCGCGGAAGGAGACGCGCGATGGGAAGCCGTTTTTCGAGCTGTCGCTGGCGGACGCGGAGGGGAAGCTGACGCTGCGCGCGTGGAGCGATTCGCCGGCGTTTGCGCTGTGCGAAGGGTTACAGGCGGGCGAGTTCATCGAAGTGAAAGGCGAGTTCGGGCAGAGCGCGGCTTACGGGGTGGAATCGAAGCGCTGGACGTGTGGGCCGCTTTCGGAAGCAGATCGCGCCACGCTACTGGCCGGGCCGCCGGAGCTGCGGGCGCGGCAGGGCGCGGATTTTGAATACATTCGCGGGATCGCGGCGGGGCTCGGCGATCCACGGTTTTACGCGCTGGCCGCGCTGTATCTTTCAGAATACGGCGACCGTTTTCGCCGGACGGCGGCGGCGCGGCAAAATCACCACGCGCGGCGAGGCGGACTCGTGGAGCACGTCGCGCAGATGATGCGTTCGGCGGATGCCATCGCGGGCGTTTACCCGATGCTGAATCGCGACCTGCTGCTCACCGCCGTGCTTTTTCACGATGCGGGAAAGCTGTGGGAAAACGCGCTGCCGGCGGATGGCTTTGTGATGGCCTTCGACGAGCGCGGCGAGATGCTCGGGCACATCACCATCGGCATCGAACTCGTGAACGCGCTCTGGCGCAAACTGCTCGCCAGCCCTGATGCCGCCTCGTGGAGCGGCCTTTCCCCTGCGAGCGAAGACGCACGGCTACACTTGCTGCATCTCATCGCGTCGCACCACGGCGAACTGCAATTTGGCTCCCCGATCGTCCCGAAAACGCCCGAGGCGTGCGCGCTCCATTACGTCGATAATCTGGACGCGAAGATGGAGATGTTCGCCGTCGGCTACACGACCGCGCGGCATCTCGCGCCGCGCATTCAGGAGCGCGTGTGGCCGCTCCCTGGCCATCTGGTCACGCCGCTGCCGCGTTTTCTCCCGCCGGAAAGCGGTTCCAAAGAAGAACCAC
>JANLQB010000584.1:0-5824 GCA_031367565.1 Verrucomicrobiota bacterium | reverse complement strand
GCGGTCTTGCAGCGGTGGATGTATTTCAACTCCGTGCCCGTGAGCGCGCGGCCTTCACCTTCGAGATCGGCGACTTGTCCGCCGATGAGCCATTTACTCCCGGACGAATGGGCGAGTTCACCGATCAACGCCGCCGTTCCGTAGCGCGCTGTTGGCTTGGCTTGCGCGAGAATCTCAAACGCGATCGTGAGCAGACCGTCGCCCGCGAGCACGGCCACGCCTTCACCGAAGACCTTGTGTGAAGTGGGGCGACCGCGCCGCAAATCATCGTCGTCCATACATGGCAGATCGTCGTGAATGAGCGAATACGTGTGGATGCACTCGACCGCGCACGCCGCCGGGAGCGCCGCCTCCGTGGCACCGCCACACGCTTCCGCCGCCGCGATCGCGAGCACGGGGCGGATGCGTTTTCCTCCGGCAAAAATGCTATAGCGCATCGCCTTGTGGATCGTCGGGGGCTTTACTCCGGCTCGTGGAAGGAAGCCGTCGAGCGCTTTGTCGATGAGCGTGAGACGGGTGCGAAAGAATTTCTGGACGGGCATGGACGGCGACTTTGCCGTGAAAGATTTCGTCCTGACAATCGGAAACCCGGCCCAAGAAGCACCTCGCGAAACAGTTGTCGCCATTGCCGCCACTCGAATAAACTCTGCGTGCGCAAGAACCCACCCGCTCCATGAAAACCTCACTACTTCCCATCCTCGTCCTAATCACCACCGTCGCCGCCTTCGCCGCCGATCCCGCGCCTGATGCCGGCCCGGCCCCGACCGAAGCGGAGACGAAAGCCGTCGCCGAACTCGCAAAACTCGGCATCGACGTGAGCCCGATCGCGGCAAACATCAACTGGCGCTCCGCCAGCATCCGCCCCGCCGGGACGAAGCCTGACGCAAAAGTTTTCCCGCTGCTCAAGGATGTCGCGAACCTGCAAGAACTCAGCCTTCCCGGAGTGCCGATCGAAGACGGCGACCTCGCGAACATCGCCGGGCTCGTGAACTTGCGCGTGCTGCATTTGGAGAAAACGCCGGTCACCGACGCCGGGCTCACGCACTTGAAAGGGCTGAAAAATCTCGCCTATCTGAATATCTACGGAACGCCCGTCACCGACGCCGGACTTCCAAATCTCAACGGCCTCGCGAACCTCAAATCGCTCTACGTCTTTGAATCGAAAGTGACCGACGCAGGCATCGGCGCGCTGAAGCAAGCGCTGCCAAATGTGCGCGTCATCAAAGGCTGGTCCGCCGAAGACATCGCGAAGCTCACGGCCAAGGCCGAGGAGAAAAAGCCAATGCCCGCGCCGGACAACAAAGCCGCCGAAGCCGAAGTCGCTGCCGCGCAAAAGAAGCTCGATGAGTTGAACGCAGAGATCACCAAACGCCGCGAAGCCCGCACGAAAACCACGGCAGCCACGCCGGAATACGACGCCGCCAACAAGCTCGTGCAAGACATCAAACCCGACATCGAAAAAGCCACGGCGGCGGTCGAGGCGGCAAAGGCGAAGATCAAAAAATAAGCGGAATTTTTTCCATCTGGCAGCGTTCAGATCAGGAACCAATTTCCATGAAAAAGTTCCTCCTCCCCGCTGTCGCTCTCGCGGCAAACTTCATCACCGCCCACGCCGCTGACCACTGGCCGCAGTGGCGCGGTCCCGGCGGCGGTGGTGGAATGACTTCCGAGAAGCCCACGAAGCCCGTGCAATTCGTCATCATTTCCCTTGATCGAAAGACCGGGAAACCGCTCTGACGGAAACTCGTTTGGGAGAAAGACCTCGGCGACCTGCAGACGCGGAACTCATTCGGCGAAGGCACTTCGCCCGCGTTGCACGGCGACACGATCGTCATCAACTGGGATCACGAAGGCGAAGACTTCGTCGTCGCGCTCGACAAGAAAACCCGGAAGGAACTCTGGCGACCGCAACGCGACGAGCCGACGACGCTCCCTTACGCGCCTCGTGCTCATTCCAGCGACGGAACTGGAGAAATCGCGATTAAATCGCCACCGTTTCTTTACGGCGAAATGCCCCGGCGAACGTCGCAAACAGCCCAAGCAGCACCGCGGTTCCTCCCAGAATCAGCAGTCGCTTGAACCAGCCCGCGGACTTCACGGCCTTCGCTTCCAGACCAATCTGCAAATCCGCCCAATTATCGACCGCGACCGCGCGGCTGAAGGTGAGCAAGCGGCCTTGCTCCGGGATGCTCGCCTGGATCGTCGCGGGGTTAGTAACGGCGGCGTCCTGTTGCTGAATCAGTCGCTCGGCGAGTTTCGTGAAAGCCGCGTTGTCATCCGCAGTATTCCTGCCCATCAGGTCTTTCGCGTCCTGCTGGGTGTAATTCGCGTCCTTGTTCCCGCTCTCCGCGCGCAGTTTTCCAGCGATGGTGTCGGGTGCGCCGGCGACGATTCCATTGCGCACATTGAGACCGACCACGGCCTGCTGGAGCTTGAGATTGTGAAGCTGCACCCGCGCGTCTTCGTTGAAGGCATTGTCGTGCTGACTCAGACCGAACGCGGAGTTGAACGCACGCCGCGCTTCCTGCGGATTACCTTGTTGCAGCGCGTCATTGCCGAGCGCAAGCATCTGCTCAGCGGCCTTCGTTTTTTCCCGCTGCTGACTCACCTCACCCTGCAAATACGACTGCACATCCACCGCCTCGGAGCGGGAAACGATTTGCTCCTCCTGCATTTGCAGCGAGCCACTCCACTTCTTCAGCTTCCAGCGTTCGTTCAGGAAAACCTTCCAGGTGATGTTCTCCAGCGGCAGGTCGAACTTCGGCGCGAGCAGGTGCAAATCGAGATCGTTACCACCGGCTTCGCCGATCTGGCTGCTGTAGAAAAGTGAAACGGGAATCGCGGCGACGGTGCGCGATTGTTGTTCGAGTGGGATCAAAATTTGTTCGCCCTCGCGCCACGGCCACACCCCGTTTTGATTCACGAAGGCGAACCAGAATTTTGCATCCTTCGGCAGCGTGAGATGCAGCAGACGTTTGTCGCCCGGCAGCATTTCGAGGCGGACTTGCGTGAGCATGGTGCCGCTGTCGGAGATCACGGATGTGAACGTGATATTGTTCACACGCGCGGGCTGGAGCTTTGTGGCTTCGTGGCGCACGAGTTTCATCGGAAGCGTGAACGCCGGCTCGACGAGCCGATAGGCAAAGCTCGCCGACGATGACGTAAGATCCTTTTGCAATGCGCGCGGGATGCTCTGCCATTCCACCGGCTGGAGCGCCACGGGCGTGGCGTCCACCCGCACTTGCAAACGCCCGCCGGACTGCACCGTTACGAACCCGCGCTGCAAATTCACATCCGCCACCTGCACACCGCGAAGGCTGATCTCCGCAGCATTCGCAGCCACCGGCGTCTGATAGGTCGCCTGCAAAAGATACGGCCCGATCACGCGCCGATGCAGCTTCACCTCCCAAGTTTGCAGCCCCGCGTTCACCGCATTCGGCACCGTGAGAAAGTCCGCCACTTGATCGCCCTGAAACGTCACATTTTCCGCTTTGTCCGGCAGCGCGACGCGGAACGCTTTCAACCCCGTGTTCTCGATCTGGTATTGCAAATTCGCGGTCACTTTCACCAGCGCCTCGCCGACCGTCGCGTGTTGGAGACTCGTCACTTGCACCCACGGATCGACCTGCTCCACATCGAGCGCGAGATTCCACGGCGTTTGCAGGATCCGAAAAGCGAGCACCCCTTTTTGTTTGATGCCGTTCTTCTGCGGATCGAGCTGCGTCACGCCCTCACGCGTCGTCACCTGCAAGCGCATGCCCTGCTCCGGCACGACGAGAAAAGTCCCGCGCTGTTTGCTCGCCTCGCGAAAGATGAGCTGCGGCGCGACCATCGCTTTCGCCGACTTCATCCCCGGCCCGGTCAGGGTGATCGCGAACTCCTGCTTCCCTTCCGTCCGCCCGCGCAAATGCATCGTGATGATCCGCGCCGCGTCCGTCTTCAACTCCGTCCAGTGGCTCACCGCCTGGCCCGCGATCGACTCCACATCCATCCCGGCGGGCAGCGCGAAGCTCAGCCGGAAAATCCCGGCGCGCGTGATTTCGACCGTCGCATTGCTGGCGAGCAGCGCACGATCTTCGCCGAGCGAAAGGGTGTCCTGCGACTCAACGCGCACATCCGGTTCCACCGCGGACGCTTTCACTTCCGCCGTCGCCTTCACATCCGCGTAGCGAAATGCGCGACGCACCGTGAGGCCGGAAATCTGGCCCGCGAGCACGGGCGCGATGTTGCCGGGGAAATCTTCGAGATTGATCGGCGAAAATGTCTCCGCGTTCACCGTATCGAGCTGCACTTCATTGCCCGTGCCCACACCGAGCAGACCAATTTGTCCCGCCGCGCTTTCGACGGAGATCAAGCCCACTGGCTGCGTGACAGGCAGCGGCCCAGTCGCGATTTGCGAGCGGATGAGCAGGCCGAACGGACGCGATTGCGGCGGCGCGAGATTTACCCGCAGCTTGCCGGTGTCGGGGTCAAAACGCCATTGCGAGACGACGGACGCGGGCGCTGTTTCGTTCTCCTTCAACGGCGCGAGCGTTGCCGGATCGAGCACATCAGTGATCGTCGCGCCTTTCGGTACGGTGAAAACCAGTTCGCCAAGTTCGCCCTGCGCGGGACGGATCGCGGCGTGATGCCGTCCCTCGATGACACCCGCAGTCGGCGCGTAGAGCTGCGTGAGTTCCGCGTAAAAGATCGCCTTCTCCCGCGCCACGTCGCGACTGCGCGGTTTCCACGCGATCCAGAGGTCATTCACCGGCGAAAGCGTGAGCGTGGCGACGGTGTCTTTGCCCGCGGTTTTGCGGTCGATGGAAACGGCCTGCGGGGAGACGATGTCCACGTCGAGATTCGCGAGCGTGAGCGTGAGCTGATTCACCATTCCGAACTGCGCGGGCAGCACAAACCCCGTCTCTGCTTCCTTCTTCGTCACCGGCACCTGATACGAAAGCTCGATGTCGAACGCGCCGCTTTCCAAGGCCAGCAAATGCTGCGCGCGTTTTCCACCGGCGACAGCGCTGATGAGTTTGAGCGAGGTATTTGAAAAAGTCGCCTTCGTCAAAACCGCAGGATCGAACAGCAGCGGCAGGCGCTGACCTTTTTCCGCCTGCCAATGAATCTTCGCCGTCGCGAGCGCGAACTTTTCCTCGACGCGGACTTGCTGCGTCACCGTTTCCGCGATCGGGTTTTCCTTCGGAAAATCCTGCGCGGAGGCCACGTTCATGAACAATGCGAGAAGCAGCGCAGCCGTGGCAACTGCGGTCCCCATTGTCGGAGGCGGAGTTGGTTTCGGCGGGCGTGGGAGTTTGGACAAGGAGCGCGCGCCGGGAATCGCAATGCGGAAGACGAGGAAGAAGGTGAGCACGATGAAGAAGGCGCCCGCGCCATTCGGCACTCGCAGCGAAGCCCAGCCGAGCAGCGTCCAGCCAAGGATCGACCACGCGGTTTTGTCGGAAAGCCAAGCGTAGCCAAAGACGAACACTGCGAAGAACGCGGGCCACAGCGCCCACGCGAAACTGAGGATCGCCGGCTTGTCCTCCAGATTTGCCACTTCCGCTGAAAGCGATTGGCCGGACTGCTGGATCGGCGCGAGGAAACTCAACGCGCGCGGCAGTTCCGCCCATTGCTCATGCGCCTGCGCGGCCAAGCTGATGAATCCAAAACCGGCCAGCACCAAAGCCGCGCTGCCGATGATCACACGTCCCCAGAATCCCTCCGCACGCTGGCTCCCGCCGCGCCACACGCCGAGGCCGAGCGCGATCAGCACAAGCACGGCGACGAGCGTGCCTGCTGCCTGACCGCTGCCCGAAAACAACCGCGCAAGCTGGGCGAA
>JANLQB010000575.1:0-3946 GCA_031367565.1 Verrucomicrobiota bacterium | reverse complement strand
GTGGAGAGCACTTGGTGGCCGGTGAGCGCGGCTTTCACCGCGATGTCCGCCGTTTCGTTGTCTCGAATTTCACCGATCATCACGATGTCCGGGTCCTGACGCAGGATGGACCGGAGCGCGTCCGCGAAGCTGAGGCCGATGTCCGCTTTCACGGCGACCTGATTCACGCCCGCGAGCTGATACTCGATCGGGTCTTCGACGGTTACGATGTTGTAGTTCGGCGAGTTCAACTCCTGGAGCACGGAGTAAAGCGTGGTCGTTTTGCCAGAGCCGGTCGGGCCGGTGACGAGGATCATCCCGTGCGGCGCGGCGACGGCTTTTTTGAAAACGCCGACGGTGTATTCGTCCATGCCGAGCGTATCGACCGAGCCGGAGAGCGCCCCTTTGTCGAGAATACGGATGACGATTTTTTCGCCGTAAACCGTGGGCAAAAGTGAGACACGAAGATCGACCTCTTTGCCAGTAACGCGGATGCGGAAACGACCGTCCTGCGGTAGCCGACGCTCGGCGATGTCGAGGCCGGCGAGGATTTTGATACGCGAGGCGATCGGGAGTTGGAGCGCTTTCGGCGGCGAGCCGGCTTCGATAAGATTGCCGTCCACGCGGTAGCGCAGCTTCAGGATTTTCTCGAAAGGCTCCAAGTGAATGTCCGACGCCTTTTCCTTGAGCGCCTGGACGAGGATCAAGTTGACGATTCTAACCACAGGCGCGTCCTCGGATTCGACGGCGAGTTTGTCGAGGTCGATGTCCTCGCGCTTCACCTTCACTTCCTCGACGCTGTCGGCCTGCGTTTGCGCATCCTTCAGCACCTGCTCCATCGAAGTATTCGAGGTGCCCACTCCGCTCAGCGCCTCGATGATGCTGCGCTCGGTCGTGATCATCGGCACGATTTCGAGCTTCGTACGCTGACGCAGATCGTCGAGCGCGAGCACGTTCAGCGGATCGGCCATTGCGACGAAAAGCTTGTTCCCGAGCTTGCACACCGGCGCGAGTTTGTGGGCGCGCGCCATCTCTTTCGGGATGAGATCCGCGATTTCTTCCGGGACCCGGATTTTGGAAAGATTGATCGGCGGCGTATCGAGGCAGCGCCCGGTCGCGATCACCATGTCCTGCTCGGTGACGTAGTTTTTGTCCGTCAGGATTTTTAGCAGTCGCCCGCCCTGCTTCTTCTGCAATTCCGTCGCTTCCTCAAACTGACTCGGAAGCAAAACCCCGTCCTCGATCAGGACATCTGCGATACGTTCACCGAGTGCTTTTACAGCCATAAATTTCGACTAGGCGGACGCAGCCGCGAGTTTGAAGCCAGCAGATTCCGCCCCGCCGCTGCCGATGATTCCCGGCGCGGAGACGCGATACGTTTCACTGAGCACCTTGGTGATCGCTGCTGGCGAGGCGAGGTGCCATTGGATATTAAAATCGAGGAGCTTCTGGACGGCATTCTTGCCGAGAACGTCGAAGGGATTCGCCATCGCCACCATGAGCGTCCGGCTCATCAGGTCGAAGGGCACGATCAGACGGCCCAGCGTCAGCGAGTCTGGCAGCATCTTCACCACCTGCCGGTCCACCTCGTAGTATTCGAGCGGAATGTAGGCGACCTTCGAGCGATCGACGATGGTGCTCAACGTCGTATCGAGATCGAGCCCCGCGCGGCGCACCACTTCGTCGAGCAGCGAATGCGCCATCGTGTTCGGTGCGAGATCCTTGTTTTTTTTGGAGACGCGTTCGTTCGATGATTTCACCACCTCCTGCGGCGCGATCCGGTGCAGAAGGAGAAATTTTACGAGCGCTTCGTTTCCGTCATCCACGAGCGTTTTCGTCACCGCATCGATCGACGCCGCACTTCGCGTCGGCGCTTTCGTGGTGTCTCCAGTGGCGATGATTTGGGAGCTTTTTGTCGTGCTGATTTCCTCCACCTCCACGCCGTTCGCCTTCGCCGCGCGGAGTTTTTCCTCCACTTCGCCGAGCGCCTCCATCACCTCCACATTCGCCGGATCGTGATCGAGAATGAATTCGTACTCCTTCACCGCCCGCGAATACTGCTCCGCCTGCGCGTAAAGCTGGCCAAGTTTTCGCCCTGCCTCCATCGCCTCAGGAATCTGCCCGATGCGCACAAACGCATCCTTCAGGATCTCGAGCGATTGCGGATCATTCGGCGAGGATTGGACGATCACGCCAAACATCTCGATCGTTTGCATGATTTGCTCTCGCTCTTCAGGTGTGGGCTGGTTTGTTTGGCTCATGGGCAGAATCTCAATCTGTGCGGTAGCCAGATGCGTGCCTTGACGCTGGAGCTGGGAGAAAAATCCGAAATTCGCATCTCGAAATCCGAAACAAACGGGCGGAAAAGGTCAGAAAATTAGAAGACGGGAACGACCGGGGCCCTCCGTTTCTCCACCTTTCAAATCATTCGGATTTGTTTCGGATTTCGAGATGCGGATTTCGGATTTTCCGCCTGCTATTTGCCCGCCCGCGCCAGCTCCGCCGCCCGCCGGTATTGCGCGCGAAAACCATCCGCCAACTCCTTCGCGAGCTGTACTTCCTTGATCTTCTTCGGCCCGAGCGCCTCCTTGATCCGTCCGCTCGCAACTTCGTAGTTGACCGCGCTCACTTCTGCGAACGCCGCCGATGCCGCGGGCGGAAACCCCGCCGCGATCAACGCGCCCCACGCGTCCGCCAGCTCGTCGTGCGTGTCGATGCACATCACGCGGAAGATAAAGGCGACGCTGCGGAAAAGCGGCCCCGTCCATTTTTCGTGATACGTGAAAGTTTTCGCAAGTTCGTAAGGATTCACCTCGGGATCGCTCCGTACGCCTGAGAATTCCGGCGCGAAAAGCGGCGGCAGGATCGGCAGCCGACGCAACGCGTATCGCTGCGGGCCGCCGGGCGTGCCGACTTTCCAATTCCACAACCGCTGCCCTTCCGGCGACATCACAAACGCGATGAATTCCTTCGCGACATCCGCATTCGGCGCTCCGCGAAAAAGCCCGATCGGATCGACGCCGACCGACGTGCCGCCCGCGGCGTTCACGTATTGCACATGCGACGAGCCATCCGCCCGGCGCACGGCCTCGCTCTGGAAGCGCCCGTAAAAGTCGATCGTCATCCCCGCCGCAGCCTCGCCCGCGCCCACGTCGATCGCGATCTTCGTCGAGGCATTCGTAAAGTAGCGCGCATTCGCCCCGATCCGCATTAGCAGCCGCATCGCCCGCGCCCACCCCGCGCGAATCGCCTCGCTCTCCATCTCCACAGAAAGTCTCCCGCCTTCGATCTTCGACCTTCGACCTTCGACCTCCCCCTGCATCTGCTGCTGGATCAGCATCTCGAACGATTTGTTCACCGAGCTGCTCTGCGTCGGATTCGCCAGCGCGATTTCGTGAAAATACGCGGGCTCGCCGAGATCATCCCAACGCGCCGGCGGCTGCGCGATGCCGAGCCGCGCGAGCGAATCTGTATTGTACACGATCCCAAACGACGAGACGACACTCCCGATCCAGCGCCCCTGCGGATCGTAAAACGGCTCGCCGCTCAGCGTCTGCGGGATCGTCGTGTCATTGAAAATCTCCGGGTGCGCCGCGACGAAACCGCAATCGACGAGATAGCCCGCCGCCGCCTGCGATTGAAAATCAAACGCCCCGCCGCCGAAAAAGAGATCCATCTTGCAGGAAATATCCGACGCCAGAAACGCCTTCCGAGCCTCCTGCGCCAGCGGGTCATCCGCAGGCGCTTTCGCATTCGCAAAGTTACGCTCGACCGTCGCGCTCCACGGCTTGCCGAGCGTGCGCGTCCAGTAGTTTTGAAACGCGCCGACGTATTCCCCGGCCACATACCGCCCGATCTCACTCGTCCCACCCGGCGTGCGGAAATCCATGTGAACGCGCTGCCCAAATTTCTTCTCGTAAAACGCCGAAAACGCCCGCCCAAACTCCACCCGGATCGCCTCATTGTG
>JANLQB010000244.1:0-1553 GCA_031367565.1 Verrucomicrobiota bacterium | reverse complement strand
AAAAGGACGTCTGGAGTGCCACCGATGCACCGAGCAGGGCTGTCATCGCCACCGAGAATGCGGCCATGGCGACGATCATCTCTGCGATGGTCATGCCGCTCTTGCGGAAGGAATGGTTCAGGCAGGTCTTCATGCTCAAAGTAGGGAACCCGATTTCGATACAATGGTTGAGCCGATCTGCGTGCGGGTCACGTTGTTGGAGTCCTTCCAAGTGTAGGTTACGTCCACGCGCAGTTGCGCGTAAGAAGTAAGGTCTCCGCCAGTGACCACGGTGGTGGTGGCATTCGCCCCGGTCCCGACGCGGGTCACTTTGATGAATGGCAGCGCACCGGCAATCTGCAGCGTCCACGCCCCCGGGGCGGTCGTGGTGGACTTATAGGTCTTAGGGGCAGCGGGAGCGATGGAGTCAATCTGGGAAGCATACTGACCCACGATATCCGGGGTGGCGGTGTTGCGGGCGGAGTCACTGGAGAAAACCTGTGAGCCGAGGGCGTAAACCGTAACCGTTTCCGTAAAATTACTCATCCCCTGAGTGGTCATGCCGAATGGAGTGGCATCGCCGGGAACCCCGGAAACCATCAAGGTGGCGCTGAGGTAGCTGGATTTTGCCAGTTCGGAATAGCTGAGGGTGCGGATGGCATCCAGCCGGCAAAGAATATCCTCCCTGATCGCCACGATTTCCTTCGCTCTCCGCAAGAGGGCATAGCATTGGGCGCTCGTCGAAAAAATACCCGCAAGCCCGATGACTGTGACCATCATGGCAACGATGGTTTCAAGCAATGTCACCCCCGCCTCGGAGCGACGTGGCGAAGATGACGGTGCCGCGGTTCCGCATCCGGCCTCCGGTCGCAGAGAGGTCTGCTTCCGAAATCGATGGACGGTGGTCAAAGGCATATTGTTGTATGGAAATTACTGTTTTTAGCATTTTATGTACCGTTTATCCGGCGGCGGTTGAACGGCCATCCCCGATGACGCATCGCCAGCCCCGCCCTTGCTTTCGCGCGGCTTTGCGGCAGAGTCGCGCCCGCCTTTTTCCACGAAAACACGACCATGCTCACGATCCGCGATTTGAAAAAAAGCCACGGGGGCCGCGTTCTCTTTGAGGATGCGGCGATGCAGGTGGGCTATGGCGAAAAGGTCGCGCTGATCGGGCCGAACGGCGCGGGGAAATCGACGCTTTTCAACATCGTGCTGCACACCGAGGAGCCGGACGCCGGGACGGTGGAGCGCGATGAGTGGACGATGATCGGCTATCTCCCGCAGGAGGCGGAAGTCATCGGTGCGGAGACGGCGATGGATGTGGCCACGGGCCGCGCGGGCGAGGTGCAGCAGCTCGAAGACGTGCTGCACGCGTGCGAAAAAGCCGGCGACGTGAGCAGCCCCAAGTATCTGGAAGCGCACGCGAAACATGAGGCGCTGAGCGACCCGCAGGTGGAAGCCAAGGCCAAGCGCATGCTCGCGGGGCTCGGCTTTCGCGAGGCGGATTTCACGAAGGCTGCGCGGGAACTTTCCGGCGGCTGGGTCATGCGCGCGCATCTCGCGCGGCTGCTCGT
>JANLQB010000514.1:0-1826 GCA_031367565.1 Verrucomicrobiota bacterium | reverse complement strand
TGGAATCGCCCAAGCTCGCCCACGCGACGACGCAATTTTGCATCTCTCATGGGACCGATGAGAGTCGCGGGAAACATTCGTCACATGACTCGTATGCGTCCCATCCAGTCGTCGAAAAACCCACCTGGTCGCGCGACACCGTGTGGCTCGACAAGGCGCAGACCACCGGCTTCCAAGGCGTGCGCGAGGAGGTGTGGAACTTCCACATCGGCGGCTACCAGGTCTGCGCGAAATGGCTCAAAGACCGCAAAGGCCGCACCCTCACGAAGGATGACCTCGTCCACTACCAAAAGATCGTCGTCGCCCTCTCCGAAACCATCCGGCTGATGGCGGAGATCGACGCCGTGATCGAGCAGCACGGCGGCTGGCCCTTAAAATAATACCGGGCTGACTCATCGCGCGGCATGACGTAAGGTTCCCGAGTGTTTACCGACCAACTCACCCAACTCCTCCCGCCGGAACGCGTCCTCACTTCGCCGGAAGATCTCGCCGTGTATGGCTTCGACGGCACCGCCGCGTTGCGCGCCGATGCGACCTGCGTGGTGCTGCCGCAAACGGTGGATGAAGTCGCGGCGATCGTGCGTTTCGCGGCGCGTGCGAAAATCCCGATCGTCTCGCGCGGCTCAGGCACCGGCCTCAGCGGCGGGAGCATTCCGGTGCCGGGCGGGATCGTGCTTTGTCTCGTGCGGATGGATCGCATCCTGGAACTCGATGAGAATAATTTGACGCTCTTTGCGGAAGCGGGCGCGATCACCCAGCAGATCGCGGAGGCTGCGGACAGCGTTGGGCTGCTGTATCCGCCTGATCCGGGTTCGATGAAGATTTCGACCATCGGGGGAAACGTGGCGGAAAATTCGGGTGGATTGCGCGGGCTGAAGTATGGCGTGACGCGGGACTATGTGATGGGGCTCGAAGTCGTGCTCGCCAGCGGCGAAGTGGTGTGGCTGGGGAACAAATGCGTGAAGGATGTCGCGGGTTATTCGATGAAAGATGTCTTCATCGGCAGCGAGGGGACGCTCGGCGTCATCACGAAAGTGCTGCTGAAGCTCGTGCCGAAGCCGGCGGCGAAGGCGACGTTGCTCGCGACTTTCAGCCGGATGGATGCGGCGGCGGATACCGTCTCGGCGATCATCGCGGCGAAGATCATCCCGTGTACGCTGGAGTTTTTGGACAAGGTGACGATCGCCTGCGTCGAAGATTTTGCGCATGTCGGTCTGCCGCTCGATGCGGAGGCGATCCTGCTCATGGAGACGGACGGGCATCCGGTCGTGGTCGATGAGCAGGCGCAACAGATGGAAGCCATCGCGCGGCATTGCGGCGCGGCATCGGTGAAACGGGCGGCGAACGCCGAAGAATCTGCGAAGCTCGCCACGGCGCGACGCTCCGCCTTTTCCGCGCTCGCGCGGGTCGCGCCGACGACGATCCTCGAAGACGCCACCGTGCCGCGGAGCGAGCTGACGAAGATGATCCGCTTCATCCAGGAGGTCGGCACGCGACACAACTTGCGCATCGGCACTTTTGGGCACATGGGCGACGGGAATTTGCATCCCACTTTCCTCACCGACGAACGCAACACGGAAGAGATGGAGCGCGTGGAAAAGGCGATGCACGAAATCTTCGACTACGCGCTCGCGCTCGGTGGCACGATCACGGGCGAACACGGCGTCGGTTTGGCCAAGAAATCGTTTCTCCCTGCCGCCATCGGCGGCGCGAGCCTCGCGCTGATGAAGCAACTGAAACACGCGCTCGACCCGCAGGGCATTCTGAATCCGGGGAAGATTTTCGATCCAGCGTGAGTGGCATCCGCGCGGTTACCGCTATCCGCT
>JANLQB010000511.1:0-2568 GCA_031367565.1 Verrucomicrobiota bacterium | reverse complement strand
GGTTGAAGTCCTGAACGGCATTGCCGTAGTTCCAGTCCTTTCTGTATTTGGGTGCGAGCCGTTCGAGTTCTTCGGCGAAAGACTTCGCGTCCGCTTCGCGGCCCTGATTGAGACTCTCCTTGGCCGCATCGTTGAGAGCGTAGAAACGGCTAACCTCGTCCTTGGACGATTTAAGCTCGGCCATCGCTTTTTCGTAGCATGCCTTGCGATAGGCTACCTCAGCCTCTTTCGATGGTCGAGATTGAGCGATGTTGGGGACTATCAGCAATAGTGACAGAATGACGAGGTGTATCGTGTTGGTGTGCATGGATGAGTCGTCTAGAATTTATGGCTGCCCTTCGGGTGAGCGCAGCGTTTTCTGAAAGGAAAAGCTGTGTGCTTTCCGGAGTCGCGGATTGCGCGGGATAAACTGTGCAGAGCCGCAGGTGCGGGAGCACCGCCGGAGCGGCGTCACCCATGAAAGAACCAACACATAACAAACAGACCATGAAGGAAGAACTATGGTTCGTCGGACTCGATGTCCACGCGAAAAGCCTCGCCCTCGCCGAAGGCGGGGATGGCGAGGCCCGCATTTAGGGTACCCTCCCCAACGATCGGCGACGGGCTCGACCTGATGGCTGTCCTTGCTGAGAGCGCAGCGTGTTTTGGAAGGGGAAGCGGTGTGCTTGGAGGAGTGGCGGCGTGGTCCTCCTCGGCACACCTGCGGCGGCCACCGCGCCCGAGTTTGCAGGCAATGCGGAACTCGGATTCGGAGGGGGCGGCGTCCAGCGAATTCCCGAGCCTGCATCCGCCAGCCTGCTTCTCCTCGACGCGCTCGGTCGGCTCGGCAGGCGTCGGCGGAAGCAATAATGCGAAGCTCTGCTATTTGAGCCGCCGCTGAAGATTGACGTGGAAATTTCCGAGCGGGAATTCGTCGTCGTGGACGAGCGCGAGCCACTTTTTCGGATCGGTTTCGTCGTCGATGGCCCGCGTGTCGGCTTTCCATTTGGAAGCGACGTTGGGTTTGACGTAGCGCGAAACGAGGTCGTGCGCGGCGAGCCAGAAGCTCATCTTCGAGCAGTCCGCGCCGAGTTTGTAGAGCGTGGTGAGTTCTTCGCGCAGGCCCGCGAAGCCTGATTCCAGCAAGTCCCAGCGGACGGTGAGCCGGTTGTCGCACCAGAGCAGCACGTCTTTTTGATGGAGATACGCGAAGAGGAGTTGGCCGCCGAGTGCGTCGTAATTGCGGATGCGCGTGCCGGTGATCGGGAAGCGGAAGATGCGGTCCAGGAGGATCGCGGAGCAGACGTAGCGCGCGAAGGGGAAGGTGTCCGCGAGCCGTGCGGCTTCGCCAAAGCTGCGGAGATCGACGCGCAATTCCTCCAGGCCGTACATCCAGAACGGGGCGCGCTGGCGGATCATGAATGGATCGAACGGCAGTTCGCCGAGGCTGTGGGCGCGGTCGTGGATGAGATCCCACAGCGCGACGGTGTCGCGGATGAGCGGGAGCGAGCCGAGCCAGCATTCGAGTTCGGGATGCGGGGCGAAATTTACCGCGATGGCGGAACGCTGCGCGCAGCTTTGCAGGCGCGCGGCTTCGCGGTCGCAGAAGATGACGCCGAAGTGATTCGACGGCTTTTCGCGCAGCGAGACGGTCTCGGGGAAAAGCACGGCGCATTCGCTCGCGTAGCCGTCCGTGAAATCGACGAGATGGCCGGGGACGAATTTCCCATTTCGATACTGCGTGCGCTCCAAGGTCGCGAGCCAGTCTGGCCACGGCGTGCGCATGAGCAGCGCCTCGAAGCGCGTGTCGCTCGAGGCGTTCGGCGTGTACATCGGGAAGACGACGAGGTGCTCGATGCCATCGCGCCGATGCCGATGCGGCTCGAACGCGGCGAGTGATGCGGCGAAGTCGGGCGTGGCAAACGCGGTGCTTTTCCAAGCCGCGAAATCCGCGAGCAGCGCGGCGATGTATTCGGACTGATGGGGAAATCCCGATCGAATATCTTCGAGCGCACGAGTGAGGCGATCGACGTACATCGCCGCGGGCTCGTGTGCGGATTCCTGGACGCTGCCGTTCGCGAGCTGGAGGCAGCGGAGGCCGTTCGTCGCGGCTTTAATTTCCCTCCATGCCGTGGACTCGACGGAACGAGCGGTTGATTCGGAAGTTCGCTGAAACGCCGGCGCAGCGAGCCAGTAAACCAGATTCAGCCAAAGCTGGCGGTGATCGAACGCCTCGAACCGTTCATCGCCGAACAGGACAGAATCCGTGACCACAACGACGCGACCCGCTCCCAGCCGCGCCGCACCGATCACGCCCGCACCTCGCGGATGCGCCTGCGCGGTCGCCTGCCAGGCGATCTGTGCATCACCTTCGGCCACGCACCCGCTCGCGCGGTAAAAACATGCACGCTCCGCCGCATGGCCGAGCGGCGAATCCGGCGCGGGCGCAGCCAGAATCCACTCGGGATTTTCATGCGCGCACGCCGAGCGATCGAAGACTTTCCCATTCTCGATCCGCAACCCCGCCGCCGCGAGTAGCTCGTTCAAATTGTCGCCGTATTTGTCGTGCTCGTATTCCGTGATGACGAG
>JANLQB010000419.1:0-6077 GCA_031367565.1 Verrucomicrobiota bacterium | reverse complement strand
GCGGCAGAAATTCTGGCTGAAAGGCGAGACGAGCGGGCATACGCAGAAAGTCGTGCGCTGGTTCGCGGACTGCGATGCGGACACGCTGCTGTTTGAAGTCGAGCAGACGGGCGGCGCGTGTCACACGGGCTTTGAAAGCTGCTTTTTCCAAGAACTCGACCGCGAGGGATCGCCGGTTGCGGCGCTGGAGGCGCGGGTTTTTGATCCTAAACGGGCTTATGAACGGAAGTAAGCAGTCAGCAGTGGTCAGTAGTCCGATACGGACTCCTACTTGCTCCCGCTTACTACTTACTGACCACTGACTACCTCTTACTTTTTACTCCAAAATGACCATCTCCTTCAATCCCACCCTCGCCGAGTTCCGCGAACTCGCGGCGAAGGGCAATCTCATTCCCGTTCATACCGAGATGATCTCGGATGCGGAGACGCCGGTCGCGGCGTTTCAGAAGATCGACGACGGCGGGTATTCGTTTCTTTTTGAGTCGGTCGAGAAGAGCGATCAGGCAGGGCGCTTCACGTTTGTCGGGTCGCGACCCCGGCTGATTTTTGAGAGTCGCGGACGGACGGTGCGGATCACCGAGCACGGGGAAACGCGGGAGTTTGAGACGACGACGGATCCACTGCGCGAACTCGAAACGCTGATGTCGAAATACAAGCTGGTCCCCTCGCCTGCGGTCATGGAGTCGCGCTTCGTCGGCGGGGCGGTCGGGTATCTGGGCTACGACATGGTGCGGTTTTTTGAGCCGACGGTTTCGCCGCCACCGCCGGATGATCTCGGGCTGCCGGAGAGTCTCTTCTTCGTCACGGAGACGCAGCTCACCTTCGATCATCGCACGCGGCGGCTGCGGATCCTTTCCAACGCGCTTGTCGAAGGCGATGTGGATGCGGCTTACGCGCAGGCAGTCGCGCAGATCGAGGCGATCGTCGCGAAGCTCTCGCAGCCGACGAGCCTCGGCCCGCTGCCGATCACGCCCGCGCCGGAAGTCCCCGCGCCGACGTGTAACACGACGCGCGAGGAATACATGAAGATGGTGAGCGATGGGCAGGAGTTCATCCGCGCGGGGGACGTGTTCCAGTTCGTCCCGTCGCAGCGGTTTTCCACCGATTACACCGGCGACGCGCTCACCCTTTACCGCGCGCTGCGTTTCGTAAATCCCTCGCCTTACATGTTCCTGCTGAAATTTGGCGGACATTTCTCGCTCGTCGGCAGTTCCCCGGAGCTGCACGTCAGCGCGATGGATGGAAAAATCGGCATCCGCCCGATCGCGGGCACGCGCAAACGCGGAGCCACGCCGGAGCAGGATGAACTGAACGCGACTGACTTGATGGATGATCCGAAGGAACGCGCGGAGCATCTGATGCTCGTCGATCTCGCGCGGAATGACGTGGGCCGCGCGAGCGTCTTCGGCTCGGTGCGAGTCACGGATTTTATGACGATCGAGAAATACAGCCACGTCATGCACATCGTCTCGAACGTGGAAGGTCAGCTCCGCCCCGATCGCAATGCTTACGACGTGATGCGCGCGACCTTTCCCGCCGGGACCGTGAGCGGCAGCCCGAAAGTGCGGGCGCTGCAGATCATCAATTCGTGCGAGAAAAACAAACGCGGCGTGTACGCGGGCGCGGTCGGCTATTTCGGTTTCGATGGTGACCTCGACTCATGCATCGCGCTCCGCACGATCGTGCTGAAGGACGGCAAAGCCTACGTGCAAGCCGGCGCGGGCGTGGTCGCGGATTCAGTTCCCGAAAACGAGCACCAAGAGTGCGTGAATAAAGCGATGGGCATGATGGCAGCCATCGCGCGGGCGAAGTCGCTGGAATGAGAAACCAATCCTAAATTCAGGAATGGAAATAACCGCGAACGACACGGAAAACGCGGAGGAACCGAGGATGGAGGAAACCCGCACGCGACTCTGGGCCTTACTCGCCGCGCTGGTGGAGGCTGCGCGATTTCTATCCTCGGCGTTTCTCCGCGTCCTCCGCGGTAATTTTCGTCAGTGCTCAGTCTTCCCGCTTCACCTGCTCCGCCTTCCGCACCGGCGTCCCATCGTCGTCTGAATCTTCTTTCAGCGGGGCCTTCTTTTTTCGTGTCTTCTTCTCCTTCTCGACGGGCTCCTCCTTGAAAAGCTGGCGCATCACTTTCCCGATCAAAGGTGCGGCGGAGGTGCCGCCGTGGACGTCGTCCGCGTTTTTCACGTCGCTCTCGTACACGATGGAAAACGCGTAGCGCGGTTTGTCCGCAGGCGCGAAACCCGCGAACCAGGCCGCCGTCTTCTCCGCGTTCTTCGGTCCCCACTGCGCGGTGCCTGTTTTACCCGCGACCGAAACTCCCGGCACCTGCGCCCGGCCCGCCGTGCCAGCGGGGCTCGATACCACCGAGGTCATCGCCTTGCGCACTTCCTTCACGATGTCTTTGTCGAGGTCGATGAAAGTCCGAGGCCGCACGTCGTAGGCGGTTACGATTTGGTTGTCGATGGACTGCACCTGTTTCACCAGCCGCGCGGCGTAAAGGGTGCCTCCGTTTCCCACCGCGCCCATCGCCATCGCGAGCTGGAGCGGCGTCACCAGCACGTCGCCCTGTCCGATGGAAATGTTCGCCGAGTCGCCGTTGAGCATCTTCCGCTTGTGCATTTTCAGCATGTAGTCATCGCTCGGAATGAGCCCCGCCGCTTCCGCCGCAAGCGGCAAACCGGAGCGCTGCCCGAAGCCGAACTGATTCGCGTAGTCGCACATCACCTGCGGCCCGATCTTGATCCCGACCTGATAAAACCACGTGTCGCACGACTGCGTGAGCGCCATCGCAAAGGCCATCGAGCCGCCGTCGGAATGTTTCCAGTTCCGAAACCGCAATCCGCCGATTTCCATGGAAGACGGACAGTTAAACTCATCGTCCTTGTCGATTTTCCCGCTCTGCATCGCGGCCACGCCGACGAAAACCTTAAACGTCGAACCGGGCGGATACGCGGAGCGAAACGCGCGCGGCAGCAGCGGGATATTCGGATCGTCATTCAGCATCTTGAAATCCGCTTCCGAGATTTTCGGCACGAACATGTTCGGGTTGAAGCAAGGCCACGACGCCATCGCCAGCACATCACCCGTGTTGGGATCGACGATCACCATCGCCCCGCGCTTCACGCCGTGCGCGAGCGCATCCTCGCAGATCTGCTGGATATGCGCATCGAGCGAGGTAACGAGATTGTATCCAGGCTGAGGAGGGATGGTGATTTGCTCGGATGACTTCTTTCCCTGCGCGTCGAATGACAGATTTAACTGTCCGTTCTTCCCTTGAAGCTGGTCGTCGAAACTCGCTTCCAGCCCCTCGCGCCCTTCGGCGTTCGGCCAGAGCAGCTCATTATTTTCGATCGGCCCATCCAGCGTTTTCCCGGCACGTCCGGCGTATCCGATGATGTGCCCGGCCATCGCGCCATTCGGGTAAACGCGAAGATAAACCGGCTGCAAAACGAGACTTTCCAACTTGGCGCGCTTCACCGCTTCCAACTCCGCCGGTTTCAAATCCTGCGCGATGAGCCACGGCAGCGCGGCGCGATTTTTGTAATGCTTGAGCATCGCATCGGCATTGAAAGTGATCGGACGATTGATGAGCGTTTGCGCGCGCGCGACTTCCCGGCGGCCATACGCCAGCGCTTCGGCGTCGCTAAATTTCGGCGGGGCGGGAAAGGCCAGCGTGAGATTGTGGCTCACGCGCGTCTGCGCAAGTGGCGCGCCGTTGCGATCCACGATCTGCCCGCGCGGCGCGGGGATGGCGAGCACGTAGGCGTTCGCGTGCCTTTGCGTTTCCCAACTCGGTGCAAGCACGGTGTCGCCTTTTCTTCCGGACGGCGCGGGAGCGGACGCGGGCGCGACCGACGGTGGAGCGACTGACGCGACCGGCGATTGGCCACGGGCAGCGGTGCCGATACAGAGCGCCGCGAGGAAGAGGGAGTGGAAGCGGGACATTTTAGCGACCGCGATCCTAGTCGCGAACCGTGCGCGGCTCAAGGCTCGGAAGCGGGGAGCGCTCCATTGGCCGCTCTGGTTAATGGCGCCTACTCCAGCGCCCGCTGCCGTTCGCGCGCTTCGGCGTAATCTTTCGCGTAGCGGGCGCGGGGTTTTACCGGTTTGAAAAGGACGATCTCGGGTGCGGGCTGGCCGAGTTTTTCCAGAGCATAGATCGCCGCGCCGCGGATCGAGGCTTCCATTTCGTCGTTCGGATAAACGGGCAGGCCGAGCACGTCGGCGAGACGCTGGAGCGCGGCGGGCGAACGCTGAATGCCACCGCTCACGATGAATTTCGGCGCGCGCGGTTCGACGGCTATCACCAGTTCGCCGATGCGCGCGATGCGGTGATAGCTCGCTTCGGTGATGGCCTGGAGCAAATCGAGCGCGGTCGTGTTGATGGAAACGCCGTGGATAACCCCGACCGCAGCCTCGTTCCAAGTCGGCGCGCGATCGCTCGTCCAGAAGGGGAGCACGGTGAGGCACTCCACGGGACCGGGACGCGCGGCGAGGGCGGATTCGATCGCGGCGTCATCGTCCGGCAGACGTAGCTCACGGAGACACCACGCGCGCAGGTTTCCCGCATCGCTCACCGCGCCGCCGATGACGAAACGCTCGGCGTCCACGCGGTAACAAAACAGGCCGAACGGTGCGCGCGCGGTTTTCCCGGAGCGCATTACGCGCAACGCGGCGCTCGTGCCGACATTGATCGCGGCGAGGCCGGGCTGCGTCGCGCCAGAGCCGAGATTGCTGGCCGCGCCGTCGCCGATCGCGGGAAACCACGGCACGTTCCCGAGCGCGGGAAATTCGCGAACGAGCGAGCCGACGATGGGCGTGGGCGCGTCGCTCAGCGGGCGGAGTTGTTGTTGGCGGACGCCGCAGTGCGTCAGCAGAGCGGCATCCCACGCGAGTTTGGTGGGATCAAAAAAGCCGGTCCCCGTCGCCATGCCGAGAGCGCAATTCGCTCCGCCGGAAAGCGTGAGCTGGAGCCACTCGGCGGGCGACATCCACTGGCTCACGCGATCAAAAACCCGGCGTTGCGTGCGGCGCAACCACGCGAGTTTCGCGGGCCAAAAAGACGCTCGGAGCATGCAGCCGGTGCGGGAGTGGATTTGGCGCTCGGAGAATTTTTTTCGCAGCGCCGCCGCATCCTCGCGGCAGCGCGAGTCGGCCCAGGTGATGATGCGCGTGAGCGGTTTTCCTTTCGCATCCGTGCCGATGAGACTGTGCCAGAAACACGACACCCCGACGCCCGCGATCTTCCGTCCGCGCGCTGACTTCATCGTCTGCGCGAGACACACGCGCACCGATTGCAACAGCACCGATGGCTCGATTTCCGCCGCGCCTTTCGCCGAAGTGAGAAGCGGATAAGTCTCCTGCGCCGTCGTATCTTCGATGCGGCGCGCGTGGGAATCGAAGAGCGCGGTGCGGCAGGATGACGTGCCGAGATCGAGGGCGAGGATGAGGGAATCGGGCATGCGGGTGAACTGAGCAGAAAGCACGGAGCGGAAACGAGTGCTTTCTAACTTTGTCATGCGCGCCGGATCATCTAACCCAATCGCATGAAACTCCTCTCCACGTTCCTCTCCTTCGCCGCCTTTGCCACGACCGCATTTGCCGAAGACAAACTCTGGATCGACTACGCCGGGAAAGAAGGCCCGGCCAAAGGCAAACGCGTGGTGCTGCTCGCGGGCGACGAGGAGTATCGCAGCGAGGAGGCGATGCCGATGCTCGCGCGTCTGCTCAGCGAACGGCACGGCTTCAATTGCACCGTCCTTTTTTCGATAAATCCGGCGGGCGAAATTGATCCGAAGACGGGCAACAACGAGCCGGGTATTGAGGCGCTGGACCGAGCCGACCTCGTCATCACTTCGCTGCGTTTCCGCGCGTGGCCGGACGAGCAGATGAAACATTTTGCCGACTACATTTCTGCGGGAAAACCGGTGATCGGCCTGCGCACGAGCACCCACTCATTTTCTGGACTGAAGGGCGCGTATGAAAACTTCAATTGGAACAAGGGCGGCGGCTTCGGGAAAGCGGTGCTCGGCGAAACGTGGGTGAGCCACTGGGGCAATCACAAA
>JANLQB010000401.1:0-16912 GCA_031367565.1 Verrucomicrobiota bacterium | reverse complement strand
GAGCGCATCTTTGCAGAGCTGACAGTGGCGCACCCGATTGAAAGCGTCGTGTTCATCCACCGGCTTGGATGGGTGCCAGTGGGCGGGGCTTCGATGTTTGTGCGCGTGCTTTCGGCGCATCGCGGCGAGGCGCTCGCTTTTTGCGGGGCGGCGATCGACCGGATGAAGCGGGACGTACCGATCTGGAAGCGGGCTACGCTTCCGGCGGATGCACGATCGCGGTGATCGACGGCTCGGCGCCGAAGTATTTTTTGGCGACGCGGGCGACTTCTTCGAGGGTGACGGCTTCGGTTTCGGCGCGGCTCTTTTTGTAGTTGGCGAAGCCGAGGCCGTAGAGTTCGTCGAGCGCGCAGCAGAAGGCGAAGGCGTCGTTGCTCTGGTTTCGGATGTCGAGCTGGCCGACGAGTTTTTCTTTCGCGCGGGCGAGTTCCTCCGCGGTGAGGCCGCTTTCGGCGAGCTTGCGGATTTCGTCGAAGAGCGCGGCTTTGACGGCGACGACTTTGGCGGGGTCCGTGCCGCAGTAGAAGACGAATGGCCCCGGCGCGAGGCCCGGGCCCTGGCTGCTGCCGACGAAATAGGCGAGGCCCATTTGTTCGCGGATGCGGAGGAAAAGACGCGAGCCGAGGTCGCTGCACGCTTCGTCGATGAGTTCGAGCGCGGCACGGTCTTCGTGGAAAATATCGGTGCCACGGAAGCCGATCATGAGGACGGCCTGGGCTTTGTCTTTGATCGTTTCGACTTCTTTTGACTCGGCGAGCGGCGCGGGTTGCGGCGGTTGCGTGAGGGCTTCTTTGCCAACCGGCAAGGTGGCGAGGGCTTCGCTGATGAGTTGGCGCACTTCATCGGCGCGGACGTTTCCGAAGACGGCGATGACGCCATTTTTCGCGGCGAGATGTCGGTCGCGGAAGGCGACGAGATCATCGCGCGTGAGGCTGGCGACGGATTCCGGCGTGCCGAGCGCGGGGAGGGCGTAGGGATGATTTTCGAAAAGATGGGCGCGCATGAGATGGCGCGCGACGACGGTCATTTCGTCTTCCTGGGCTTTGATTCCGGCGAGCTGCGCTTCTTTTTCGCGGACGATGGCTTTTTCGGGGAGCGAGGCGTGGAGCAGCACGTCGGCGAAAATATCGACGCCAAGCGCGAGGTCGGGGCGCATCACTTTCACGAAGAGGTTCACGCTGTTGTTGCCCGCGTCGGTCGAAATGCCGCCGCCGGCGGCTTCGATTTCGTCGGCGAGTTGTTCAGCGGTGCGGGTCGCGGTGCCTTTTAAAAGGACGCGCGAGAAGAGTTTCGTGATGCCGTTGTTGGCGGGCGTTTCGGCGAGCAGGCCAGCTTTGAAGGAACCGGCGATCGAGACAAGCGGGAGGCGTGCGTCTTCGCGGACGAGGAGACGAAGGCCGTTGGGCAGGTCGAATTTTTGGATCTCGCTCGTGATGGCGGAGGCGCTCGCGGATGCTTTGCTGGCGAGGGTTCCGGGCGGATTCAGCGAGACGGCGTTCAGATTTCGATCGACGAGATACGTGCTGACGACGCGGCGTAAATCGTCGGCGGTGACGTGCTGGAGTGCGGCAAGGTAGTCGCGCGAGAAATCGAGATTGTGCGTGAGCAGCCAGTTTGAGCCTAGGTCGGAGGCGCGGCCGCGCATCGTGGTCATCGCGCTGAGCTGATGGCTGAGCGAGAGTTTGCGCGCTTTTCCCAGCTCCTCGTGCGTCACGCCGAAATCGCGGATTTCATGCAGCATCCGCATCACTTCGGATTCGACCTCGGCGCGCTTCTCCGGGTCGCACATCGCGTCGATGCCGAAGAGGCCGGCCTGGCTCTGCGCGTAACACCATGCGTCGATGGCATGCGTGAGCGCGGATTCGTCGCGGAGTTTTTTGTAAAGGCGCGAGCTGCGTCCGCTGCCGAGAACGATCGCGAGGATATCGAGCGCGGGGATGTCGGGATGGGTGAGCGGCGGCACGTGCCAGGCGAGATGCAGGCGTGTGAGTTCGGTGTCGAACTCGGTGTGCGAATCGCGTCGCCCGAGCTGCTGCGGCTCGGCGGGGATGAACACGGATGACAGGGCGATGCGTGGATGCGGTGTGACGAGTTCGGTAATTTGCGCGCGCACTCTTTCCGGGTCCACGTCGCCGACGACGACAACGAACATGTTGTTCGGCACGTAGCGCGCTTTGTAATAGGCCATCACTTGATCGCGTTCGAGCGCGTTGAAGACATCGAGATGGCCGATGACCGGGTGCTGATACGGATGCTCGCGATACGCGGTGGCAAAAAGCGCCTGGCCACTGACGCGATCAGGGTCGTCGTAGCCCATCGCAAACTCGCGACGGATGACCTCCTGCTCCTTCACGTATTCCTCCTGCGGCAGCGTGGAATTTAAGACCGCATCGGCGAGCAACTCGATCGCCGTCGCCGCGCCCTTCGACGGGATATCGATCCAGTAAACCGTGCGATCGAACGACGTGTAGGCGTTGATATATCCGCCCGCATCCTGCACACGCTGCGCAAACTCACTCGCCCCGCGCGTTTTCGTCCCTTTGAAAAGCATGTGCTCCAGCAGATGCGAGATGCCCGCGCCGAGGTGCGCGCCTTCGTGGATGCTGCCCGTTTCCACCCAAAACTGCACGCTGGCCACGGGCGAGCTGTGATCTTCTTGAACGATGAGCGTCAGCCCGTTCGGGAGCGTCCATTTGACGGCGTCGGTCGCGGGAAACTGGATATCAGCCGACGAATCGGCGGCGGGAGCGTGAAACATGGGATCGAGCATAGGCAGATGCCGCGCCTGCCGGCCACTCAACTCAACTTTTGTGCAGGCAGGCTGGCGGAGTGGCGGTGATGGACCGCCGGTTTTCCCGGCGTGTACGGGGCGATAAATGCCTCGTGAAACGTGTAGCCACCTTTAAAATCGTCGATGGAATCCTGGTCCGTTTTTCCAAAAATACCCGCCTCGATCAGGTTAAATACCATTTCCCCGAAATCCTCGCAACAGGCGACACCCCAATAGGCGAAAACGGTCGGGACCATCGGGCCGTATTCCTTCACCGCATACTGGCGCAGCCCGTCGAGAAGCTGCGGGCCGGAGACGTGGGTCGAGCCGTCCTTGTGCTTTTTGCGGAGCTTGATCGTGAAATCCAGCCCATCGCGGAGGAAGAAATAAGCGTCGCGTGCGTAGCGAGGGTCTTGTGAGCGGATGGAGTCCAGTGCTTCAGCGAATTCGCGTTTGGCCATTTGGTGTCTATTTCGGGGGGATGGGCGGCCATGGGAAATCCGCCATTGCATTTGATTCGGAACAGAGTGGAGTCATCAAAGAATGCCCCTCAGGGGAGGCGGCGGAAACTATGCGCGATGTCCGAAACCGTCAACAGCCGCTTCTCGTAGTTGCGCTATTTTGCGCAACGGCGGCGGCGTTTTCGGCTTCGCCAAAAGAGGACGATGCGATGGGCAAACGGTTGCTGAAGTTAAAGATGGATGGCGTCGCGCTTACGGCACGGAATGCCGGATTGGAAGATTGGAAAAAGCTGGAAGCGGAATATGCCGGGCTGACTTCGCGAAATCCGAAAAACGCGGCGATTCGCGATGCGTATGGAGATTTCCTTTGGGGAATGAACGATCACGATGCGGCGCTCCGCGAATGGCTGGCCGGCGAGCGGATCGAGCCGAAAAATGCGGAGATTTTGAATCACCTCGGCGGAGCTTATATGACGCGGGGCGAGCCGAAAGCGGCGCTGGAGTTTTACCTACGTGCGACAGATGCCGAACCGGAGAATGCCCTCACCCACTTCGCCGCAGCAAACATCTTCTACCTTTTCCGGCGCGACGTCGGCAAGACTGAGGATGAATGCTACAAGCTGGCGCTCAAGCACTTCGCCGAGGCACATCGGCTCGCACCCCAAAGTTCCGAGTTTGCACGCGCTTACGCAGAGACATTTTACCTAGTCCCCTGCCCCGACTGGCAGACTGCGCTAAAAGTGTGGCAACATTACCTTAAATTGATCCCGGAGAAGGATTTCGCACTGCTCAATCTGGCACGCGTCCATATGAAACTCGGCGACGCCGAAAACGCCCGTGCGTGCTTGGCGCAGGTCATTGATCCGAAAAATGAGCGCCTCAAAAACCGGCTCGCCGTGCGGATTGACGAGGAGTTTTCCTCCGTAAAAGGGGCGGACTCTGCGGAAAGTGAAAAAACGTCGAAACCAGTCATTGACGAAGTCCCTCCCCTCCCATAACCTCCGCCTCCGCTCACGAAAATTTCATTAACCTCTAACTAGAAAGACAGGGAAAACACAAAATGCCTGAAGTTATTGTCCGCAAAGGAGAACCGATTGACCGCGCGCTTAAGCGCTTAAAATCGAAGCTCGACGCAGAGGGGATCATGGACGAAGTCCGCCGCCTCCGCGCCTTTGAGACGCCAACACAGCGTACGAAACGCAAAGCCAAAGCAAACGCCAAGCGCGCTAAGGCCAAGTTTCGGTTCACACCACAATAGCCCGGCTTAAACCGCCAGGTTAGATAACTCTGAACAGCCCGCCGATGAAAGTCGGCGGGCTGTTTGTATTTTGAATGCACGGGATTTCCGTCCGAATTCGCGGAACGCGTAAGGGACTGGGCGAAATTCCAGCCGCCGAACCCAAACGTTGCGCGAAGCGTCCGTCTTTTTCTGATCTGTGCGGTGAGGAATGTTTGCGCTACGCGGTTGGTTTTGCGGTCGGCGGCTGGAAGCGCGCCGCTCCCTTACGCGCCTTCCGATTCGGATGCGTCTCCTATTTCCCTACGCAGACGATCCGCTCAGGCAGGCGGATGAAAAGCTGGCCTTGGGAAATAGCGACGGATGACCGGGTGGCTTCCGCGCCTCCCATCGGGATCGTGGCGAGGATTTTGAATTCATCGCCTGCGCTGCACACGAAGACGGTTCCCTTCTCGTTCACGATGTAGATTTTCCCGTCCGCTGCGGTCGGTGAACTGCGGATCACCATCCGATCGCCCAGATTTCCCTGCCAATTCGCTTTGCCCGTCGCGGGGTCGAGGCAAGTAAGCGTTTGGGAATCGCCGTCGAGGCTGAACAGTTTGCCGTCGTAAAGCACGGGCGTGCAGACATCCGGCGTTTTCTTTTCATCGATCGTCCAAACCACGCCTTTTTCGGTAACGTCGCCCGTCAGATCGGTGCGATAGGCCACCATTGGCTCTTTTTTCGGGCCGCACGCGACCGCGAGTCCGGCTGCGCTGACCGGGCTCGGGACGATGCGCATCCATTCGCCACGCTTCCGGTTCAGGCCAAAACCGCGCCACAATTCCGCACCGGTCGCAGCATCGTGACCGGTGAGACAATCCCCGCCGACGAGGAGAAGCTGCACCTTTCCATCCGCACCGATATGCGGCACCGGCGACGCATAGCTCTCCATAGATTCGAGTTTGGCATCGGTCGGGCGCACCTGCTTCCAAAGGGTCTTTCCATCCGCCGGATTGAGCGCAAGAAGATAGCTTTCACGATCGCCAGCGTTTCCCGCGACACCCGGATAATCCTCTGGAGCAGGCGAGCGTTGAAGGACTTGGACATAAAGCTTTCCACCATAAAGCAGTGGAGTTGATCCATATGTCCACATGATCGCGAAGCGTCCGTAGTCCGCTCCGAGATTGCGCTGCCAGAGGATTTTCCCGTCGAAATCCAGCGCCGCCAGATCGCCCGTTCCGTAAAGCATGAAGACGCTTTTTCCATCCGTCACCGGAGACGGCGACGCCATGTTCCCCCGCCCTTTTACCAGATTACCCGTCGAAAGTTGCTTCTGCCAGCGCACTTTGCCGTCCTTCCGATCGAGGCAGAAAAGGAGCAGGTCTTTGTTGTCATCGGGAGTCGAGACAAAGATGGAGTCGCCCCAAATTGCCGGAGTCGCCCCACTCTGGCCGGGCAATGGTGTGCTCCACTTCACGCCTTCCGTCTCACTCCAGGTCGATGGCAGATTTTTCTCCGGCGATGAACCGTTGAAACTCGGCCCGCGCCATTGCGCCCAATTCTCAGCCTGGACGGTGAAAACAGTGCAGGCGAGCGCAGCAGCGGCGAGGAAGTGTGGGGCGGAAAGTTTCATGGCGAGAGAATCCGGCGACGGAAGCGGGATTAGGGCCGGAATGCAAATCCCGTCACATCTCTACGCTAATTTGCGCCGAGGTCGAATGCGGCCAGCGCCCCGGCGTTGTTCTTGAGAAATAGTCGGCTACCCGAAAGGACGGGTTGCACCCAGCAGCGACCGCTCGTGACCGGAGCACGGGAGATCGCATGGAAACCAGCGGGCGTCGCATCGGCCATGACGAGTTCGCCTTTTTCGGTGAGGACGATGAGTTTGGCGTCGGCGGAAATCAGCGATCCGCCTTTCGTGGATTTTTCGGTCCATTTCACCGCGCCGCTCGCAAGATCGAGGCAGACGAGATTGCCACCACCCGCGTTGCCGTCCACGCCGTAAATCGAGTCTCCCACGACGACGGGCGAATTGAAATGCGAGCGGAGGCTTTTATTTTTCCAAAGCTCGCGCGTCTTCCCGCCGCTGATGCCGATAAGCGCGGCACCGTGATTGTAGCCGCTGGAAATCAGGATGCGATCACCGAGCACGATCGGCGTCGCGGCGTTCACGTCGTAGTCCGTCTTCCATTCGCTGCGCCAGAGTTCCTTCCCACCGGAAGCGTCGAGACCGACGAGGTGCCCGGCTTTTAGGACGACGATGGTCTTTTTTCCGCCAATCGTCGCGACGACCGGCGAAGCGTATCCGGCTTCATCGTCGCCGCTTTTCCAGAGGAGATTTCCGGTCGCTTTGTCGAGCGCCACGGTAGATGCGCCTTTTCCGCCGACATCGAACAAGACCGCGTTCCCATCGACAGTCGCTGACCCGGCGAATCCCCACTGCGGCCTGCGTCCGCCGAAATCGCCTTGGAAATGTTTATACCAAACCTTCTTCCCCGTGGCCGCGTCGAGACACCAGATGTCGCCCTGATGACTCACCGTGAAAACGCGCCCGCCATCCAGCGTCGGCGTCGAGCGCGGGCCACCTTCGAACATATTCGGATCGAGATCGAGCGGGTACTGATGCCGCCACACCTTCGCGCCCGTCTTTGCATCGAGGCACTGGATGACATCGTTCCCGTTCTGATTTCCCATCGAGTAAACGCGGTCGCCCGCGACGGTGACGGACGCGGTCCCGATGCCGAGTTCCACTTTCCAAAGCTGCTTCGGCCCGGTGGCGGGGAATTGCGCGTTCCAGCCTTTCTCAGGGGAAACGCCATTCATCGCTGGGCCGCGATAGTGCAGCCAGTCGGCACGGGCGGGATTTCGCAGGACACAGAATCCGACGACCGCAAGCGCGGCGATCGTGAGCGGATTCCGACGGGCGGTGAAAAGTGAACCGGTCACGGAAATGATGGGTGGCTCGGAAGAAGTTTCCATGGCGAAAGATTGGACGAAGCGACCGCATTCGCCAATCGCAATCCGCGCCCGCCATTGCCAAGCCCGCACGCACCGCGCACCGTCCGCGCCATGTCCATCAGCCGCAGCCCCGCCCTGCCCCTCGCCGCCGTCCTTGCGGTCCTCGTGTGGTCGGGCCTCGCGCCTTTCGATCGCTTCACCTGGTGGCTCGAAGTCGCGCCCACGCTCATCGGCCTCGCCATCCTCATCCCCACGCAACGCCGCTTCCCGCTCACGCCGCTCGTTTACACCCTCATCGCGCTGCACATGGCGATCCTCTGCGTCGGCGGAAAATACACCTACGCGCTTGTCCCGATCGGCGACTGGTTTCGCGACACCTTCCACCTCGCGCGAAACCACTACGACCGCCTCGGTCATTTCGCCCAAGGCTTTGTCCCCGCGATGGTCGCGCGCGAGCTTTTCACCCGGTGGAAAGTCATCCCGTCCGCGCGCTGGCGCGCGTTCCTCATCGTGTGCGTCTGTCTCGCCATCAGCGCGTGCTACGAACTCATCGAATGGTTCGTCGCCATCTACAGCGGCGAAGCGAGCGACTCCTTCCTAGGCACGCAAGGCGACGTGTGGGACACGCAAACCGACATGGCGCTCGCGCTCGTCGGCGCGATTTGCGCGCTGGTGTTTTTAAGTAAGTGGCACGATCGACAACTCGCGCAAATGTGCCGGTCCGATACCTTGCCCATTCATTGAAATTCGCGATAGCCTTCGCTTATTCCATCCTCAGCGAAAATGCCGCTGGTGGGCGTGGAGGAATATCTCCGGCTCGGACGCGCTGTCTGGGACAAGAGCGAGTATTTCCGAGGCGAAATCTACGCGATGCCTGACTGCGATCCGCGTCATAGTTTGGTATCCGCGAATGTCAGCGGTGAACTCAGCACTCGACTCCAAGGGCCATGTGGCCGAGTCGATAGTTGCGATCTGCAAACCGGCCGGTGTACTTACCGCGACGAACTAGGGTAGCCCGTCATACAGAATGGATTGCATGGAGGGTACGGCGGCCTTTCGACCGGCTGCACCTGGAGATCGTCCGCCAGAGCGGCGACGCGCAAGGCTTCAAGCTCGGGCGGAAGCGCTAGCTCGTAGAGCGGACCTTTAGCTGGCTCTACAAGTGCCGACGCCTGGCTCGCGATTATGAGCGCAGCGTAGATCATTCCGAATCGCACATCTACGTTTGCAGGTGCCGCCTCATGTTAAAACGCCTGACCCAAGCCTCACCGCTTGGTCGCGATCATCAGCGCCGCTTTACCCGCATCGGTCTGGTAGCCAAAGGCAAAGCCCAGCGGAGCCGCACCGCCGCCGCGATAAGCCGAGAGCAAGTCGGGCTGGTGGTATTTCGCAAATTCGCCGTAGGTGCCCGAGTAGTTTCCGAATAGCTTCACGTTCCAATCCTTCGCCGCGAAATCTCGGAACGGAATGCCGGAATCGTCCTGCACGATCGCGCTGGAATTTTGCAGCAAGAAATCGCGGCACTTCGAGAAGTCCGGCGTGTGAAGAAGATAGGACGCAGCCTTTAGCAAAGCCACGGCTCCGCGCTGCTTTTTACACAGGTCAAAGAAGGCGGTATTCGCGCCGCCGTTCGAAAGGTTGGTCTTAAAATAGTAGAGCGTCTTCGTGCTGCCGGTCGCCGTCTTGAAGACAATCTTCACGCCATCGGGCATCGACGTGACGGTGCGGATCGTGGACCCACCGCGCGCGAGGAAGACGTAGAGCAGTGGCAGCGTACCGCTGATCCGATCGCGCGTGAGATCGGCGCGGAGTTCCTTCGTGATGAAGTAGTGATATTTCAAAATGCTGCCGAGGCTGGTGCGGAGATTGCCGAGCGATCCCGCGAGTGCGGGATCGTTGAGGCTGGAGAGATTTGCCACTCCGCCGACCGGCTCGTTGGCGCAGAGGACGTAAGTCGAGACCTCCGGAAAAAGCAGATCAGCATACAAGAAATCCGGCCCGCTGAAAAAGTAGTGGAGCGTATTCGCCGTCGGCACGCCGTGCGCCCAGAGGCGCACGTTGGCGAGTTGCCGGGTCTCCATGCGCTGCCACGCGGCGTCGAGTTCCGCCGCATGCGCCCGCCACGCGGTCGTCTGCGTGAGCGGCTCGAGCACGCCCGTGACGGGCAGCCCCGCGAGAAACCGCGCGGCTTCATCCGGCGAAATCACCGCCTCCGCGCGCGGCGGCGAGACCGGTGCGGCGGGTATGGGAGTGGCGATATTGGGAGGCGTCTTCGGTTTTGCGAATGCGCCCAGCGTTCCGGCGAGCAGTGCGGCTGCGGTCAGGATGGTGACGAATTTCATGGGCTTGAAGGGTCCGGTTTTGTTCTCGGGGAGACGAAGTAAAGGATGAGGCCGAGCAAGAGCGTGCCGAGGCCGGCGAGCGATTCGTTGCGATGCTGCTGCCAGGTGAAAACGAGCATCCACGCGCTGATCGCGAGGAAAATCAGCGGCGTCACCGGATAGCCCCACGTGCGGTAAGGCCGCGGCAAATCCGGCTGGCGCACGCGCAGCACGAAGACGCCGATGACGGCCAGCATGGAGCAAAGTGTGAGGCTGAATTGCACGTAGTTGATGATTTGATCGAACGTCGCGGTGAGCAGCAGCGCCGCGACAAATGCGAGCTGCAACCACATCGCAACGGCGGGCACACCCGCGCGTGATTTTCGCGCGAGCGGCACGAGCAGGCGATGATCTTCCCCCATCGCCATGCTCACGCGCGGCCCGATCCACGTCATCGCGCTGATCGACGCCACCAGCCCGAGACAAATCAGCCCCGCCATGATCCGCCCGCCCGCTTCCCCGAAAATGTGCGTCGCCGCGGTATAGCCGACTTCAAATCTTCCCTCCGCTCCCAGCTCCGACATCGGCGCGACGCGGAGAAAGGTGGCATTCAGCGCGAGGTAAAGCGCCGCGACGATGAGCGTGCCGAGCGTGATCGCCAGCGGCACATTCCGCGCAGGATCGCGGACCTCGCCGACGATGTAAGTCGCCGCATTCCAGCCCGAATAGGCATACATCACAAAGACCAGGCTGAACGCGAACGGCGGGCTGAGGACGAGATCCATCGCACCCGGATGCGGCGCAAAAGAAACACCGGGCACCGCTTTCACAAAAGCCCCCGCGACGATGAAAATCAGGATGAGCAAGATCTTCAGCGCCGTCGCCCCATTCTGAAAAGCCGCCCCAAATTGCGCCCCGCGCAAATGCACCAGCGTGACTGACACCACGACTACCAGCGAAAGCACCAGCGGCGAAGCCCCCGGCACCACATCCGCAAAATACCTCCCAAAAGCCATCGCCGCCGCCGCCACTGGTGCCGCAAACCCCACCGTCGCCGAAAGCCACCCCGCCAGAAATCCCACCGCCGGATGAAACGTCTTCGACAAAAAATGATACTCTCCACCCGAACGCGGCAAAGCCGCCGCCAGCTCCCCATAAGCCAGCGCCCCGCAAAGCGCACAAACCCCGCCCACCAGCCACAGCACAAGAATCGCAAACCCCGACGGCAGCGGTCCCACTTGAAAATGCAGACTCGTGAACACCCCCGTACCGATCATGTTCGACACGACAATGCACGTCGCCGTCATCAAAGAAACCCTCGCGGGGCCGGAAGTTGAAACCTTGCTCACTTTCGTGAGTGAGTAGAGAAGCCCCGCCAGAAAATCAAGCGACTCATCTCAGCACCCCCGCCCGAGGAAAGATGCCGGTCGTTTTTTCGGAGCGGTCGCCAAAGAACAGCAGCAGTTCCTCCTACTCAGTCGCATCACCGGCACTTACTTTACTACCACCCTTGCCCGCACAGTATCGGCATCGGCGGCGTCGGTAAACCCGATCGGAACGGCCGTAACCCGGCAGGTCTTTTCTATGCCGGCGGTCGCGGGGGCTTGCACGGTGATTGCCAAAGTAAGGCTTTTTTCAGTCCCGGGAGCCAGGTCGTTGATTTGGTAAGTCCCACGCACGACACCCGCCGTGATTTCCGCGTTCGTCTCGTCGAAATAGCGCACATTGAACCCCGCACTTTTCGCGGTGCCACCGACGATGTAGCTGGCGGTCGCCGCGCCGACGTTGCGCACCTTCACGTTGAAGGTCTTTCTGCCGCCGACTGGAGCCGCGACCGCCAGTGTCTGCCCGAGACCCGTCCGATTGCGGATGCCAAGGCCCGCGAAGTTGCTGGACGTGCCCGCAGCGATCAACGCGTCGGCGCTGGGATTGGTGGGCGTGAACGCCGCGATCTGCTCGACCAAACCGGAACTGCTATTGTATTGCCCGCCAAAAGTGCGACCGCGGGCGCGGATGGAACCGCTGCCAGCGAGACTCAGCCCGGTGATTTCCCAGCCGCCCGCGATGCGCGCGCCGGGGCCGAGTGAACTCCAGTTCGCTCCGCCATCGGCGGAAAGCTCGAAGGTCACTTGCTCCACTTCCGGAGCGGTGCCACCCCTGATCCATTGGATTCGCGCGGCACTTGGAAAGATCAGGCGCTGAATGGCAGGGCCATTGAGATAGCGCCCCTCATAATCAGCCGGGTCAAAGTTGCCCACGACTGCCAGCTTGTAGGCTCCAAAGAGAATCCCGCCATTCGCCTGAAGTGTCAGGCATTGGAATCCCGTATCGAAGATTACCGGGAATACACTCGGCACGATCAGTTCAGTGTCGGGATTAAACGTAGCAATGCTCTCAACCGTTCCGTCGGCGTGGAGACGCGCGATACTATGCCGTCGCCTGCCACCCATCTTGTCATAAACGCCTCCGACTAAAATCTTGCCGTCAGCCTGCAATGCCAGGCTCAAAACAGAAGGGAAGAAGCCGTCAGCGCCGCTTCCGGGATTGAAAGTCTCCCTACTCTCCAGACTGCCATCGGCAAGCAATCGGGCGATGCTGCTGCGCGGGCGGCCAGCCACCGCGCGAAACTGCCCGCCGAGCACAATCTTTCCGTCTGGCTGCAACGCCACGCAAAACACCCGGTTGGGCCAACCGGTCGCACCCGCGCCCGGATCAAAGGTGGCGGTGTCCTCCAAGGTACCGTCAGCATTCAGCCTCGCAATCCCACCACGCGGCAAGCCGTTGACCTCCGTAAAGTCGCCTCCGAGCAGGATTTTTCCGTCTCGCTGCACCGCGATACTAAAGACCCCGTGGATGATGCCGGGCGAGTGTGTCCCGCGTGCGCCAGTCCCAGGATCAAAGGTCGCGGTGCTCTCCACCGTGCCGTTCGCCTCAAGACGGGCGATACCATTGCGCGGCTGGCCATCGACCTGGGTGAAGGTACCTCCGAGCAAAATCTTCCCGTCCGCCTGCACGATCACAGCATACACGCGACCGTCCACGCCGGTTCCAGAATTAAACGTCGTCAGGTCCTCCAGGCTGCCATCTGCATTCAGCCTCGCGATGCCAGAGCGCGACTGCCCATTGATTGTCCTAAAGCCGCCTCCGAGCAGAATCTTTCCGTCACCCTGCACTGCCAGGCTATAGACCGGGTTCGCCGGTTCCCGCATTGAAAGTGTCCACGATTTCCAGCCAGCCATTCGCATCGAGCCGCGCGATGCCATTGCGTGCCTTGCCGTCTGCCTTAGTAAAATCGCCCGCAATTAAGATTTTGCCATCCGGCTGCACTGCCGCAGCGAGCAGCCCGTAGGTGCCCTCCACATAACCATAAAATCCCCAATCGCGGCTTCCCGCAACTTCCGCGCGTAGCCTGAGAGCGAGAAGCAGAGTGAGCAAGAGGACTGTACGAGCGGTGTTCATAGTCGATATGATGGTTGATAATTGAACTGGTTATTGGTTGGCACTTCTGGCGGGATTCGGCGCGCGTTTAAGCGGTGAAGGATGCGGCGAAAATCGAAAGTATTTAACGCACCGAGGGCGGCTATACAGCCCGGATCGCCAGATCGTCAAAGCGTTCTTGAGCGGGATTCAAGTAAGCTAGAAAGCTTTCCAGCCTGTTCCCACCAATGCTCACCATTCCCAGCGCAGGAGCTTCGATGGCGAAGTGCGCGGCGGAGGGAGGCGTTTCGGAGATGGAATTGGTTCAATCGCCATCGCTTGTCTTTTCCGCGTCGAGTCACAGAGCAATTTCATGCACCCGCATGTCGTTCGTCGAACCGATTAGGAGCAGCGGATCGTTCGCATCGAGATCGTCGTTTGCGGCTCCTTTTGTCAGCGGGAAGACAACCCCGCCAATTCTTAAAGACCCGATTTCCTGCGCGACAAAGCCAAAGTGGTCGCTGCCGCCGACGGTTCCGAACGCCCGACCTTTGATCGTGATGCTGGCAATCCGGGACACGACAGTGGTGGACCCGCCAACGGTCGTATCATCGCCGTCTCCAAAAAAGCCGTTCGTTGATGCCACTCCCGCTGCGATGCTGCTGGCGACCCAATCCCCGCCGACTGTCACCGTGCCGATCTGCGCGCCTGGATAGCCGCCGGAATCGATCACGAGAAATACCACGTTTCCGCCAATGGTGGCTTTGCCAATGTCACCAAAAGCGCTGATCACCACAGATTGAGCGGCACTTCCGACGACATCGCCACGAATGGAAATATTTCGCAAACTGAATTCCGATGTGATCGCCGCGCTGAGTTTACCGGTACCACTCACTATCGATCCAACAACTACAAGCGATGGAGCATCATGGTCTGAGTAGTAATCAATACGAGCAGAGTTATCACCTATCCCACCACGTATACTGCCGAAGATCGAGACGATGCCAATGTCGAAAAGCGAGGCGCTATATGCACCGCCTCCCCCGATGAGAGACTGCCCGATCGATAGTGTACTCACGGCGCCGCCAGATGAGATCGACCCGGAAGATTCGCCAGAGCCGCCCCGCACATCGCCACCGACCTTGATGGCGGACAATCGGCTGGCAAAATTGGACCCGCCGTTGTCAGTAACAAGGCCGCTGAGTTCACCCCCGCCACCCACGAGGGAGCCACCGATCGCGATCAAACTGCGCTGGAATGCGCCAGTGATGCTTCCAGAATAGTAACCGCTGCCACCCCTCACGTCGCCGCCGACTGTAACTGCCCCAGCCATTTCTTTGTCAATTGCGAAAACCGATGCACTCTCGTCGCCCGAGCCGCCAATGATCGATCCGCCGACGGAGATGCGGCTGACGCCCATACAACTAATCCAGCCGGAAGACTCCGCCGAACCGCCGACGATATCATGTCCAATTGTAAGCACTCCAGAACCGTTGAATGAAGAGACGGATATACTGCCAGTGCCAACTTTCCCACTGCCAATCACGGAGCCACCAACTGCGACGGAAACGTCGCCGCCAGACGCTAGAACATTCCCACGCAAATCGCCCGTGATGCTGATTTTTACAACATCGGGAGCTAGAGAGCCCTCGATCGAGATGTTCCCAGTTGTGGTTACAGAACCGGCTATCGTAACGAATGGAATGGATTCGCCAGATATCGTCCCACCTAAATCGCCTTTGATGGTAATAGGTCCGGACGATATGAGTGCAATTTTGGCACTTCCGCTGCCTGTTCCCGTGATCACAGAGCCGCCCACGTTGAGCTTGGATAGGTTTCCCTTTAAGGAAGGGAAATTGTCGGATATTCCAGCCTGTATCCCGCCCGAATCCGCGCCCGCCCCCCCGACGATGTCGTGGCGAATATTGACCGCGCCAAACTCCGTCTCAGAAAATAGTGTTCCCGAATGGTTGCCAGCGCCTCCGAAAAGCGAACCTCCGACGCTCACATGGCCGATAGGACCGGTGGCCTGGATCGAACCAGAATTTTCCGCGATCCCGCCAATGAGCGAACCCCCGATCGCGAGCCTCCCGATCTTCGCATCCACAACACTGGCCGCATTCACCTCAATCTGTGCTTCGCGGACGTTACCTTTAACGATGAGTTTGCCGAGTGCTCCAGTGATACTGCTGACGAGATCGCCGCCAGGGGCTTGCGTGGAAGTGCCAAACTCACCCATTGATTGCGCCACAATCGATCTGAGACCGAAACCTCTTGCGGTCGTGGCGTCGCCCGCGTCGATCTGGCCCAAGTCGCCTCCGACATAGACGGCTCCGAGGTCGATGCCCGTGGCATTGATTCGACCGACATTCACGAATCCATCTCCACCGAGCGCAACGCTCCGCTTTGCGCTGACACTGATTTCGATTCCGCTTGCAGTTCCCAGCGCCGCGAGCGCCGTTAAATCAATGAGTTGGAGTTGCTGAGGCGTGGCGCTGCTGCCGTCAACCAAACCTGAGCTGAATTTGAAGACATCGTTGATCGTGTCCTCGTGCAGAACCGCCTTTGAAACTTTCACGGTAACGGTGTCGCCGTCCATATCCTGAAACGTGACTGTTCGGTGGTTAAGAAGAGCGGCTGGCGCGATGCGGGATTCAAGGGGTTCGAGGCTTGATGTGGAGCGGGCGGTTTTCATGGTGTTTGATTGGCTAGTTGGTGATCCGGCATTTTGCCGAAATGAATGGGTTCACTCCTCAATGCGCCGTTTCCCGAAGAATCCTATCATGCGATGAGAAGATTTTTCGCGGCGCGACTCCACCCGCCCGCGCGCTCGTTCCCAAGTTTCACTTGGAACGTCCGTGCGGGCGAGGTTGCACTTCGCTCGGAGCGGGTTGTCGGCGGGCCGGATGCACATTCTATGTGCGGAGCGGGCTCGTCGAAGCGCAGCTTCGCAGACAAGTGCGCTCCCAGATCCCACTTTGGAAGCGAGGAATAAGAGCCTCATTGTTTCGCTTCTGCTCCGAGCAACGCTTCCGCTTCCTTGTAAGCCATCCACGTGATGATGTCGTCGGGGGTCGCGCCGTCGGCGAGCGGCTTCCGTTCGTCGGCGGGAAGGGGCTTCAATTTAGATTCCGCCTCGGCAAAAAGGCTACGCGCTTCCACCTGCTTGCCTTGCCGGAAGAGGTTCATCGAATGGTACAGCCGGGTGGGGACTTTTAACATGCTTATGTCCTTGCCCGATTTCTCCGAAGCGTCCAGCGCCTGGTCCGCCTCCGCGTAGTTGCCGTACCTGTATTCGGCCATACCAAGAGCAAGTTGAAAGTATGGCAGAAATCCGTGCTCCTTCCCGCGGTCCACCGTGCGGCGGGCAAGCGCAAGAGCGGCTTCGAGCAGTTTCGGATCGGAGGAAGGGCGGAGGCAGTATCCTTTGATAGCGCGATCGGCAGCGGGGAGATCGTCGTCCGCCGCAGCCAGTTCGAGCACTCTCCGGCAAGTGGCAATGTGGTCGGCATCTTTACTAAGCCAAGCTTGGAGAGCAGTGATTTTCTGAGCGAGCATCGTATCTTTCGGCAGGTGTGCGGACGATTCCGTCAGCAACGGGAGCGCATCATCAAGCCGCCCGGCTTCGGCGTAGGAATTCCCCAGGTCTTTCATCGCCCTGAGCGTGTCGGGGTGCTCTGGACCGTTCACCTTTCGGGAGAGGGCCAGCACATCCTCACGCGACTTGAGGACCTCTTCGCGGCGACGGGCGCCGTCGTAGGAAAAC
>JANLQB010000251.1:0-4356 GCA_031367565.1 Verrucomicrobiota bacterium | reverse complement strand
TGGCCCGCAACGATGAAGGCGCTCGATGACATCGCCTACCACGGCTACGGAATCGCGGAGGTCGGCGGCGGCGACATGGCGCGGCTGAAATTTCTCGCCGAGCGGATGGACAAAATTTTCGCGGATTGATTCGCCGCCCCGCGCGCTCCTAAGTTTCTCGAATGACCCTTACCCGCAGCCTCCTTCCGCTCGCCGCTATCGCGGCGCTCATCCCATCCACGATGTTTGCCGCCAGCGCGGAAATGCAGGCGGAGTACGCGCAGGTGAGGAAGATCGCGCTCAAAGATGCCGGCGTGCGTGCGGCGTATGCGAAGGCGGATGCGAAGTTGAACGCGAAGATTTTGGACATCGATCCGTCGTTGAAACCAATCGTCGAGCATGGCGGCATCGCCCCCGCGACTGCGCCGGTGACAAAGCATTTCACCGCGAAACCCGTGGCTAAAAAGCCGCTTCAAGGCGCACATGCGGCGTCCAGCTCGTATGTGGTCGCGAAGGGCGACACGCTCACCCGCATTGCCGCGCGGTATCGCGTGTCGGCGGCGGACTTGAAAAGCGCGAACGGGATCGTGGATGAGCGGAAATTGGCAGTCGGCCAGTCGCTCCGGATTCCCGCGCATTCCGCATCCGGTCAGCCTGCAAGCGTGACTGATGACGGGGTTTGGACGCGGCTGAAGGGCGGGCGGTAGTTCCAAGCGAGCCGAGGCTTCAGCAAGCGCGGCGAAACTTGCTTCGATACATGGCGGCTGAGTGTTGTATGAATCAAAGCCATGACCACGATCGCGACATTCAATAAATCTGAAGACGCGCATCTACTGCGGCTGCGTCTGGAGTCCGGCGGGATCGCGGCGTTCCTGGTGGATGAAAATGTCACCCAGATGGAGTGGAGCTTTCTCACGGGCGGGGTGCGCGTGCAGGTGGCGGACGAAGAGGTAGAAGTCGTGCGCGAATTTCTCGCGAACGAACGAACCGCGAAAGATTCTGACGCCGGATGAAGTTTCTTACCTGGCTCATCGCGCTCGTCCTGATCGTCTGCGTCTTCGGCACGCACCGCAGCGTGCGGCGCAGCACGAGCGATGCGGAGCGGTTTTTCGCGATGCGGCTCGCGCTTTTCTCGTGGGTCTCCGGCTTCACTTTTCTCATCGCGCTGCTCTTCCTGCCGAACAAACAGCGCGTCCTGCTCATGATCCCGCTCTTCGTCCTCATCGTCACAGTGGCGAAACTGTGGCGCATGGGCCGCGCGCGTCTTCGGCGCGAGGAGGCGGAGCGCGGCAGCATCGACCGGATGAAGCGCGTTAATTGATCCGGGAATTTCCCCGGACTCCGCGCGTCTCGGGCATGTCTTCGATGGCGGTCCGAAGCCGACGGGCGTCCGCTACTGCATGAACCCCGTGTCGATGCGCTTCGTCGCGAAGGAGAAAATGCAAGAACTCGGCTACGACGAGTTCCTTCCGCTTTTCGAAAAAGCGGCGAAGAAATAGCTGGCTGGAATCGCGGAATCGTCGCGTGGCGATGAGGTGAAATCGTCTTTTCGGCAAGAATTGTGACTTGGTCGGCGAGACGCTGACGCAATCGTAATCGGGGTGCCACAAACGTGATCATAACGTTGCAACGCTGTGCTGGTGGGGGCTGCGGGCTATCCCGCAGATATGGAGCGTTATCCCATCCACATGATTCCGCTCAAGATTTCCGCACTTCTCACGCTTGTTTCCACGGCAGCCATCGCCGCTGAGTTCGCCGCTCCAAACCCAACACAAGCTTCCGCCGAGGCTCCGAATACGAACTCCCGGTCCGCCAAACGACGCTCCGATATTATCCCGCCGCCGCGTGCGACGGCGAAAATTCCGAAGCTGCCACCGCGTCCGCCCGCGCCGGAAGGCGTCACGGATTTGAGCTTTGAGGATTTTTTCCAAATGCCGGTCGGGCCTCGCGGGATGGAGTTCACGGACCAGATCAAGGCGCTCGATGGAAAGAGGGTTCGGCTCGCCGGATTTCAGGTGACCGAGATGGTCGGCGTTTGCAATTCCGAGCCGGACGCGAACAGCCCCGCGCGCAAGGCGCGCGCGATGTTTGAGGCGAGCGTACCTGGTCGCTTGATGATCGCTCCGATGCCGGATTCGGTGAATTTCGGCCACTACGGATTGTGCGAAGATCTGCCGCCGCAGGTCGCTTTTGTGACGGTCCCTGAACTCTACGGCCAGGCTGTGCCGCAACATTTCGGCCCGCTTCTCGTCACGGGAATTCTCGATCTCGGAAACAAACCCGAGCCGGACGGTCGCGTCTCTGCGGTTCGGATCACTCTCGATCCAACTCCGAAAACTTCTTCCATCACACCTTCGGCGCAACCGGCAGCGGCGGCGTCGAGGCAACCAAACACCACCGCAAAAAACACCACCAAATGAAAATGAAACACCCTCACCTCCAGCGCGCTGGCATTACGGCCGCAGTGCTGATTGCATCCGCGAGCGCCCTGATCGCCGCGCCAACGGTCTCGCGTCTCACTCCACCGAGCGCGCTCTTCAGCTTCGGCGATGCAGGCGCTCCCTACACCGCGCGTTTTCTAACCGGACAACGCTTTGACCTTCAGGCGACCATCCGGCCCGAAGTCGGTAACACGATCACCTCAGTCGAGTTTAAGGTCGATGGCGTGCCGGTTGGTAACGCTCCCGGCCTCGCCAATACCTCACTAGTCACGACTGGCCTCCTTGCCACCCTTCCCGCGAATAGCGCAGTCGCCAGCTTGCGCGGCTACTCGAATCTCGTCGCCGGGGTTCACACCTTCACGGCCACCGCCACCCAATCGGACGCCACTACCGCGACGGTGACCGGTAACTTCGAAATCGTCGCCACCACCGTGCAGGGTAAGAAGGCGAAGAACATCATCGTGCTGATCGGTGACGGCATGGGTGCAAGTCACCGGACGGCTGCGCGCATCATGCTTAATGGCTACGCGCAGGGGAAGGCAAATGCTCCGCTCGCAATGGACAAGATGCCCTTCACGGGCATTCTTGCGATGGCTTCCCTGGATTCGATCGTTCCCGATTCCGCGCCGGGTGCGGCATGTTATTCCACCGGAAACAAGAGCAACAACAACCAGCAGGGCGTTTTCCCCGATGATACGATCAACAACGGTGACAACCCGCGCGTCGAATTGATCGGCGAATATCTCGCTCGCACCCAAGGCAAGAGCCTCGGAATCGTCACCACCTCGGACGTGTTTGACGCGACGCCCGCTGCTTTTGGAAGTCACACGCAAGCGCGTAGCGCAGGCATGGGCATCTGCGACAACTACCTTGATGAAATGGTTCCGAAAGCGAACCTGACCGTCCTCCTTGGCGGTGGCCGCAAATGGTTCCTGCCAAACGGCACCCTTGGAACTGCGCGCACCGGTGCCGCAAACGACTATGCCATCCCAACGGATATTGTCTCGGGCTGGGGCTTACCCACGGGAGGAGTTGTCGGCGACACCGCTCGCGATTTGCTCACCGACTTCACCACTGCTGGTTTCACCTATGCTCCCGATAAGACGACGATGACTGGTGTCGCCGCCGGGGTAACGAAGTTGTTGGGGCTTTTCAACTACTCAAACATGAACATTGCTCTGGATAAAATCGACGGCCGCCGCGGCACCGCCTCGCCGACTCTCGGAACGACAGTAGTAAATGCCTATGGCTTTCCCGATCAGCCAATGCTCGATGAAATGACGGATGCCGCGCTGACGGTGTTGAAGAAAAACACCAATGGCTTCGTGCTAATGGTGGAAGGTGCTTCCATCGACAAGCAGGCGCATAACATGGATACGGAGCGCTGGATTCTCGATACGATCGAGTTCGACTATGCGGTGGAAAAGTGCCGGCAGTTTCAGGCGGCAAATCCTGACACGTTGGTCCTTGTGACCGCAGACCACGAGTGCGCCGGTGTCGCCATCATCGGTGGCTCCCGCGTAACCGATGCAAATCTCGCGGTTCGCGCGGCCAGCGGCCTCGGAACTGCAGTCGGCGGACCACGCAACGGCGTCGTTGGCACCTATCAGCTTGCCGGCTTCCCAAACTACATCATCGCGGGCGACGGCTATCCCACGACGACGAACATCGACTACCGCATGCTCATCGGCTACGCGGCCAACGCCGACCGTAACGAAGATTGGCGCACGAACGAGCTGCCGCTGCGCGACAGCCAGCATCCGACCGCCGGACCGACGCCTTACGGCAGTATCTCGGCGCTGCTGCCAAACCTGCCAACAAACCGCGATGTCGCAGGTGGCTTTCTCGTGACAGGTCAGGTCGAAGACACGGTCGCAGCGCATACCGGCGGCGACATTCCTCTCTCGGCCCAGGGCCGCGGCGCGAAGTTCTTCAC
>JANLQB010000246.1:0-5067 GCA_031367565.1 Verrucomicrobiota bacterium | reverse complement strand
CGTCTGCGAAAAGTAACCGGCGAATTGCTTCCACAGCGAAGCGTTCGCTGGTTTCGCCAGCTCGAAAATCTTTCCGCTCGCGATCCCTTGCGCGATGAAGCCGAGCTTGTCCGTCCACGAAAACTCGGTCGGGTCCTGGCCCTCCATGAAGCGTGAGAACGCTTTGCCAATCAGGCTCGCCGAGTCCGCCCCGGTAAATTTCGCTTCCAGAAAGTGCCGCACATTATTGTAGAGCCCGTGCGAGAGGGCGAGGGGAGTGCCGCCTTTTCCACGGATCTCGCAGCGCCCTTCGCGGAGGTGCGCGAGAAACTCGGACATGCTGGCGGCGGCTGGAGTTTCCGTGAAGGCAGACGCGGGAAACATCCCGCCGTGATCGTCCGAACCTGCGATGAAAACTTTCCGCCACGCCTCCGCGTGCGTCGGCACGAGGCCGTGTTTGTTCGCGAGTGCGTCGATCTTCTCCGGCGTCAGCGCGCCGAAGGCGAAGCGTGTGACTTCGCTGAGCAATCCCGCGCGCAATCCGTTCAGTCCTTCAAAATGCCGGAAGAGCAGCACGAGTTTTTCGAGGTGGCCGACGTTCAGCCGGTCGTCGATCCGGTGCAGCGGATGCGCGACGGCGTGCGTGAGGTTTTGCGCGGCGAGATACTTTTGCAGGTCGAAGATATTTTCCCGCACCGCCTGCATCTCGCGGTGCTGCGCCTCGTCGATTCCCCAAACGAGGAGATGCACTTCGCAGCGATCGTCTGGGAAACGCGTGCTGACTTGCTCGGAGATAAAAACGCCGGGCCGGTCGGCGATTTTGAGGCAGCCTTCGATGCGGTTGTGATCGGTGAGCGTGATGAAATCCATCCCGCGCTCGCGGAGCTGATCGTAAAGTGCGCGAGGCTCCGAATAGCTATCCGGCAGCCCGGCGCGACGAAAAAGCCACTCCGCTGCGCGGTCGCTGAATTTGGAGTGGAGGTGGAGATCAGCTTTCAAGTGACGTGAGCCACGCGTGATAGGTCAGCGCCTCTCTATCGGCAAGCGCCCGCACGATGAGCGCACGAATCTGCCGCCAGAGCGCGGGATGTTCGATGTCCACGGGATGAATCGAAACGCGCATCAGCGGATTCGCCGCAAGCCGTTTGCAAAGGAACGCACTCCACACCCGACTCATCGCGCGACGCCAGCCGCTGCGCACACTCCACACGAGCGACTGCGAGCGGTGGGTGGTGCCGTTGCGCAAATTGAGGACGCTGCCGAGCCGCGTCGTGTATTCGATATCCAAATCCCTCAGCGCCGCCTCCGCCTCTGCACCCAGCAACCACGCCGGCGCGATGAAGCCGCGTGGATCAAGTCCGATCCCGCGAAATTCCTCCCGCGCTCGCGAAACAAGGCTGTGCGCCGTTTCGCGGTCGATGTCGTAAAATTCGCCCTCATCGGCAGTGTAAAAGCGCGTCGTCATTTTCGCGACAAGCGTCTCCCCTTCACGGCGGGCGCGTTGATGGAAATAACCGTGCATTACCATCTCGTGTCCGCCTCGCTTCAGCTCGTCGAGCCATTTGCAAAACGCGGGGTCTTCCAGAAAATGGCCGCGATGATGATGATCGGGGATCACCAACAGGGAAGTGGCGCCGATGCCGAGCGCGGCGATCTCCTCGAGGATGCGCTCGCACGCCGGCCGTGTGCGCGGCGAGACATCGTGGATGGAGACGACGACGGCACGGCCGATAGTTGGAGGCATGGCGAGGTTTTACCGGAAGGCGGCTCGCAGCGGCAACGCCTCAAACTAACGAGCTGCCATTTCAACCAGAGCGAAGTGGGGAGACTACGCACTGTGCCTCTCGGGCTAAGTCAGCGCACGTCTTCGGCGAAGCTTAACACCGTGTAGTCCGGTCCGCCGCCGAGTCTTCCCAATGCCTCATCGTAGTGAATCGAGGTTTTGCTGTTCCCCAAGCTGACATCCTTGGCAATGAATCCGCCATAGAACTCCCCGCCTCCGGTGATGCTGACGTCATAGGCCGGGGCGTTGACCGCGACGATCGCGCCGGTGCCGCCACCCAGACTGAAGCTACGCGCGGAACCATCCGCTGGCGTCACGCCGTTGATGAAGAACGAACTGGCCACACTATCATTATTAACAAACGAGCCGCCGGTGTTCTTGATGTCACCTTCAACCCATATGGTCAGACGCACTCCCTTTGGCACGACGATTTGGGAGGTTCCAGCCATCGCGACATCGCCAGTGACCCAGACTTCCACCTCGCCGCGGGTGCCGGCGGCCGGTGCCGCGATCGAGAGCGTTTCGCTATTCGTGAATTTCATGCTGTTCATTTTGTACCGTGTCGGCAAACCGACGGCCCCCGGAATTAGGGTTGTGTTAGTACTTACGTTGCTGAAGCTTGCGGTTACCGTCATCCACGTCGGGGCGGGGACCGGAGGAATCGTCTGACTAAAAGGTGTGGTGATGGTTCCCTGGACTCCTTGGGTATCTGGAACGACGGGACCAGAGTAAGCGAGGTCGCCATAGACACTCATGCCGCTGAAGTTGGCATTGGTGCTGTCGTTCATCGAAATGTCCGCGTTGGATTGCCGTTTCGTGACGTCGTAAAGACTGTTCGTGGATTTTGTCGGGTCTTCTGAATCGAAGCTATCGACGATGCTTTGGTTGGAAGTGGATGTAAGCCAATTGGTGAGTGTCAACGCCCGGCTAAAGATAGAGGAAGGTTTCGCAATGACCTCAATCGCGCGCGAGACGAATGCTCCTCCTGCGACTGCTGTCCCCGTGTCACGATCTCGGAAGAGACTGAGGTGGCGGAGTTTGTTGTCGTATTTGTCGAGGCCCGTGTAGCCGCCGCCGGGCACGCTGGCCCGGCCTTTCGAGCGAATGCGGTAGAAGACTCCCGCCCCAGTGGTGAACGATGGAGGCGAGTCCACCTGAACGGTAGCTGTGACCGCGGTATTCCCATCGCCGCCGTGGACGAGCGCCGGCATATTGAAAGTCCTCACTCCGTTTACGTCAGGCCCCTGCCAGCCGGTCCAATCCCTCGATCTCAACGCGACGATAGCAAGCTCCGCCCCCGCGTCAGCTCCCGAGAGCGACTGATGCCACGAGTCTGCCTGCGCGAATTGGCGGTAGCGGATCGTCACGACACGGGAGACGTGCGCCATTGCCAATGTCAGGATCACGATGGTCGAGACGGTCACGAGAAGGGTGGAGCCGCGTTTTTTGCCCAACTTGGGGCGGTGTAGTCTTTCCGGAGGTTGTTTTTGATTTTTCATAAATTCCTCATTTTAGCGGTAGCCGTCATCTTTGTTCCCGTCCGGGCAGTCGTGTCCGACTTGGTTTTGAATGTGGGCATAAACGTCAAAGTGAATTTGACGGTCTTTCCGCTCGGGTCTGAATTATCGAATGCCGGCTCAAAGTCCGAAACATTGAGCGCAATGATTGAGTTTACTCCGTTGTCCTGCCGGACGAAATTACCTTCGCTGATATAATACGAAACGGTGAGGGGAGCGTTTCCGTAGGTCGCATTCGTGAGCGACACCGTCGGCACCTTGAAAGTTCGCTGCGGAGCAGCAGTGGCGTATTGATCCGGGACGGTCACGGTGAGCTTCGTCGGATTCGCCGTAACCGCCACGGTAAGAGCCCGTCGTACGTCGCGACTGAGATAGTCCAAAATCCGGGACTGGCTAATGGTGGCGTCAGAGAAATTCTCCACCGCCTTGGAAGAACGCGATAATGCCACGGCTCCGAGCGCGAGACCCGCAAGGATAATGGTGCCCACCGCTGCTGCGACGACAGACTCTACGAGTGTGAAACCAGCCCTGGTCGAGATGCTGCGGAGTTTCGTCATTTTGAAATGAGCCCTCCGTTGGCGATGATCGTTGAAACCTCTCGCACGCGCGTGCGACCATTTGGGGGGCCGATCCAGGTCACGCGGATGTCTGCTCTCACGCTCTTTTCCATTGGGAGTGAGGCGTTCGACGATACGGTGGTCACGGTTCCGGACGAACTTCGCGTCACCTTGTTTGTCGCCACGGCCGGATTCGGCACCGGGTAGGCACTGATGACGATTTGTTCGGACAGGGAAGAGAGGTTCGCACCTGACCCCGACGCCGTGGATAGGATGGTGCTGAGGTAGGCCGGCCTCGTCACTTCGTCCCATCTGCCGGTGCGGAGTTGTTCGAGGCGTTCTTCGAGGACGGTGGTGGCGGACAAGGACTCCTTGCCAGACTTCAGCAGCTGAAGGTTTCTCCCGTTGACCGAAAACACGGCGGCCAGAAAGAGAGCCAATAATGACGCTGCTATGAGCGACTCGACGAGCGTAACGCCGCTCTCGGATTTGAAGCGTAGTCGCGACATATTTCCATAAAAAGCAGACATTATACCAATCTCCCCGGCGTAATAGCATCCGACAAGCTGCCGTGGTGTAGCTGCGTGCGTAGGTGAATGTTCTGGGTCCGGCACCGCCCCGCCGCGGAGAAAAAGTGATCCGGCCTGGAAACTAGCTGAGGGGTACCCGTCTCTTTCGCACGAGCCCGCGCGCGATGGCTGTGGCGGTGACAACCGCGGCGAAATGGGAAAGCCACTCACCGTGTTGGCTGTAGAAAGTCAGCGGTGGGTGAGTCGGTACCGCGATTTCGCGGGCAACGAATCCGCGGGTGAAAGGCTCGATCCAAATTCCATTCCGCCCAGTGCGATCGACGCGGCCGTTGCGGTCGATGGAGCAGGTGAAGCCGGTATTCGCGCAGCGGACGAGCGGGCGGCGGTTTTCGACGGCGCGGAAGATCGCATTGTGGAGATGCTGCTCCGCGCCGGCGGTGTGGAGGAACCAGCCGTCGTTCGTGATATTCACGAGGAGCTGCGCGCCTTTTTGCACAAAGCGCCGGGTGAGATCGCCGAGCGTGTCTTCGAAACAAATTAGCGCGCCAAATTTTATGGCAGGCGAGGGGAGATGGAAGACGACCGGCTCTTTACCGTGCGCGAAATCTCCAGGCACGAGTTCGCCGACGATGGGGCCGAGGAGCGGGCGCATCGGCAGATATTCGCCGTACGGGACGAGGTGCATCTTGTGATACGTCTGC
>JANLQB010000196.1:0-7741 GCA_031367565.1 Verrucomicrobiota bacterium | reverse complement strand
CTGGCCCGCGTGAGGAGCGCGGCGAGGACGAGCTTTTCCTCGCCCTTCGCCGCCGGACGATCCGCTGCTTGACGCGCCAGCTTGAGCGCCTCCGGCCATTTCCCCTCCGCCGCCGCGAGCTGCGCCTCCAGCGCGATCACGCCCGGATTGAGCAGCGAAGTTTCGTGCGTACGAAGCTCAGCAAGGAGCTCGTGCGCTAAGTCGATCTTGCCGAAATTAACCGCGAGCCGACACGCGCGCAGCTTATCGTCTGCGGTGGCTTCCTTCGTCGCGAGGAGGCTTTCATAAAGCGGCAGCGCCGCCTGTTCGCCGCGTGCTTCATGGAAGCGCGCCGCCGCGCGGATCGTGATCGGCGCGGAGGGCGCGATGACGAAAGCTTCGCGCAGCAGCTTGAATTGCTCGGTGTAATTTTTCAGCCGCCCGGCTTCCTCCGACCGCGCGACGAGGCGGCCAGCGCGCCAGATTTTCGCGCTGTGATAAAGTGCGTTCCCATTCCAGCAAACGACGGCGAGCAACAGCAGTAAGATCACCGTCGCCATCCCCTTCCCCGTCCGCATCCAAAGCATCCAGCGCTGCCACCAGCCAGGTTCGACTTCCAGCTCGTAGCTGGAGTCGTCGTCGGAGGGATTGGGTAACGGAGATTCGTTCACGGTGGCTTTGTTCCTGTACGGAAATTTCATGGCGCGCCCCAGATAGCAGAAGTCACCATTGTCCGCTAATGGGAGCGACATCTCGCCCCATAATTCGACGGCTCCGCATCGCCCAACTCAGGGTGCTTTCAGGCTCGCGACGTATTCCACGAGGTCGCGGATTTCGCGCTTCGTTAGGAGTTCGCCGAGATTTTGGAGCATTCCGCTCGGGGCGTTTTCGCGGGATTTGATGTCTGATTTCGCGATGACGACCGGTGCTGCGCCAGGCGTCGGGACTTGGAGCGTGACGCCGGCATCCGTGTCCGCTTTGACGAACCCGGCGAGCACTTCACCGTTGTTCTTCGTGATCATCGCCATCTGGAAGCCGTCGGCGATTTGCGCGTTCGGGGCGATGATGGATTCGAGGAGGTATTGGCGATCTTTCTTCGACGCGATGCCGGTGAGGTTCGGACCGGCTTCACCGCCGGCACCGTTCACGATGTGGCAGCGCAGACACGCGGCGATGGCGTGCTCTTTGAAAAGGCGTTCACCTTCGTCCTTGTTGCCGCCGACGAGGGTCGGGGTGAAGGCGGCGAGCGGGTCGCCTTTCGGGAGGTTTGCGTTGTATTCGGCGAGCTTGGTTTTCACGTCGGGCGCGGTGCGTTTGCCAGCGGCTTCGAGGAGTTCGAGCTGCACTTCGGCGGGGATTTTTCCGGCGGCGAGGTCGTCTAGGAGGCCAACGAGCGATTTGTCGGCGGCGGGGCTTTTCAATCCGGCGAGGGCGGTGAGGACGGCTTTCTTTTCGGTCAGCGCGGCGTCTCCGAAAGCGGCGGCGAGCTGGCGCGCGGCTTCGTCGGGATCGAGCTGGCCGAGCATCGAGCTGGCTTCGACGCGGAGCGATGGGTCTTTGTCGGTGAGCGCGAGTTTGATGGCTTCGGCGAGCTTCGGATCGTTGAACGCAGCGAGCGTATCGAGCGCGGTGCGGCGCAGTTTTACGGAAGCGTCGGCGCGGCTCATGAGAGCGACGAGCGCGGGGCCGGAATCTTTCATTTCGAGCGACCGCGCGGCTTCGACGGCGGCAGTGCTGATGCCTGCGGATTTTGAGGCGATGAGTTGTGGCAACGCGGCGGTGAGCGCGGAGACGGCGGGCGCGGCGGAGCGGTCGGGCAGTGGCCGATAAATGGCGGCGACTCGATCGCGGGCGAACGGTTTAGGGAAGGTCGCGAGTTGGGCGAGGGCTTCGACGCGGAGGCGTTCGGGCTGCGTTTCGTCGGACGCGTATTTGGCGAGCGCGGCGGCGTTGCCGGTGCGGAAGCTGGCGTTGATGACGCGCAACATCGTCATGTCGTCGTTGACGGGAGTTTCGATCAGCTTTGCCAGCGAAGGCAACGCGGCAGGGATGACGGCGTCGTTGATGGCGCGGGCAGCCTCTTTCACGAGCAGCGGTTCCTTGTCGGAGAGAAATTGCGCGACTTCCGGCTTCGCAAGCTGACGCAGGGCGAGCAGCGCGATGACGCGAACGTCGGCAGATTCGTCTTTCGCGATTTCATCGAGCGCGGGCTGGCCGGCGAGCGAGGCGAGGAGCATCACGCCCGCGTGGCGCAGGAATTCGTCGCCTGCGATTTGTTGGCGGATGAATTCGGTGACGGCTCCGGCGGGCAGCGACTCGGCGCGATTTGCGAGGGCGAGCGCGGCTTGGAAGCGAACGCGCGGCGCGGGGTCGGCGAGCTTCGCCGCCACGGCACGCGCGGTTTCGGGAGAGAACAGCGCGGGCACATCGCCCACCGCTTTCAAAAGCTGCGCGCGCACTTCCGCGTCGGGATCGTTGAGCAGCGTCGTTTCAAATTCACCGGGCGTGCCGGTTTTCTCATCGGCATGATTGCGTGCGTACTGCCGCGCGGCCTGGCCGAGCGCCCAGATCGCGTGCAAGCGCGAAAGGTCTTTCTGTGAGCCGTCGGCTCCGTGGAGCGCGATCGTTTTCAACGCGTCGATCGCCTTCTCGCCCGTCGCTTTTTCCGCCAGCGCCCACTGCGCATTTAAGCGGATGCGTTGATCGCCGTGCGCGAGCAGTTTCCCCAGCTCTTCGATGCTCCGCTGTTTAAAACCTTCACCGAGCAGCTTCTTCACTTCCGCGATTTGCGGTGCCTGTTCCGCCTGCGCGGCGGTGTGCGCGAGGCTGTAAATGCGGCCGGCTTTCGTGCTCTCCCAGCCCTCGCCCCATTCGGTGAAATACATCTTCGAGTCCGGCCCAAAATCGACATCGGTCGCCTGCACGCTGCCGAGAAAAGTGGCAGGCTCCTTCACGACCGCGAAGCCTGCTCCGCTCTCCTTCACTTCCAGCGAAGTGATCGCACTGCGCGCGCTTGATCCTTTGAAACTGCACACAAAAAAGCGGTTCGCGTAATCCGCGGGCAGACCCGTGCCGGGATAATGCGCGACGCCGCTCGGGCCATCGGGCAGGAGCACGATTGGCGAGATGACCCAGTATGGCGTCTCCGTTTTGCGCGGCTCCCAGAGATGCTCGGCCATCCACGGATTACGCTCTTTTCCCATCGGATGATGCTGCCAGCCCACGCGCCAGCCGTAGTCGCCGCCTGGCACGAGATAATGCCAGCGCTCGCGGTCGCCCATGTCGCCGTCGTTGTCGCCGGTGAAAAGATTGCCGTGATTATCGAAGGCGAGTTCCTGTGGATTGCGGAGGCCGTGGCAGAAAACTTCAAGCTGGGAACCGTCACGCTCGCAGCGAAACACCGCACCTTCATCGGGCAGCGCGAGGGTTTTGTCTTCCTTCGTCACGACATGCGCGCCGCGGTCGCCGAGGGAAAAGTAGAGCCGTCCATCCGGCGCGAGCGTGAGGCCATGGAGATCGTGGCCGGTGAAGGAAAAACGCACGCCGTAGCCGCTGCTTACGATTTCGCGTTTCTCGGCTTTGCCGTCTTTCGTGAGTCCGCTGAAGGCCCACAGGTTTGGAATGTTCGTACACCAGACTTTGCCATCGTGCGCGAGCACGCCGGAATTGATGCCATCGAGCAGTGAATTCATCCCGTCCGCATACACGCTCGTTTTGTCGGCCTTCCCGTCGCCATCGGTGTCTTCCACGCGGCGGACGATTTCCGTTTCGATGCCGAGCTTTTGCCAGTCGGTTGGGAAATTCTTTTTGATCGACGCGATGCGGTCGTCCGTGGAGCGGCTCGCGAGATCGTCTTCGAGCATGAACATGTAGTGCCGGATATCGAGGGCACTCGTGCGGTAGCGATACGACTCGGCCACATACATCACGCCCTTTTCGTCGATCGTGAAAGAGACAGGATTTGCGAGCAGCGGCTCCGCAGCGAAAAGGCCAAGCGCGAATCCCTCCGGCACCTGCATTTTCCTCGCCTGCTTTTCCCACACGTCGGACGCGGGCGCGACTTCCGGCTTGGCCAGACGCTCCGGCGGTTTCAGGCCGGTCGGGGCAGTGGAGCCGGTGGACATTTCGACGGAACGAGCGCACGTGAGCGCGAAGCACGACGTGGCGAGAATGTAGGGAAGGCGAGACATGGGCGCGGAAGATAGACAGCGGGGATTACGAATCAAGACGCGCGGCGAATGCATGGAATCTGGATTGAACACACGGCCTGTGCCCGTGTCAGATGCGAAACTAAAACCATGAAAAGTATCCAATTGCTCAAACCTCTTTCGCTTTCCATCGCCGTCCTCCTCGCTTCGCTGCCTGCGATTTCCGCCGAGGAACTGGAAAAGAAAATGCCGACCGTAAATGTCGATGCTTCGCCGGTCGTTCCGAAGCCGGGAATGGTCACGACCTTTGCGCCGATCGTGGAAAAGGTGTCGCCGAGTGTGGTCACGATCTCGACTTCAAAAATGGTGACGGGCGCAGGTAATTCGCGCCGCCAGAATCCGATGTTCAACGATCCCGCGTTCCGCCGCTTTTTCGGCATCCCCGAGCAGGAGGAAAACGAGGACGGCGGCCCCGCTCCAAAACGCAAGGGAGCCAAAACCGAGAAGCCGCACAAGCAGGACATCGGGCTCGGCTCAGGCGTGATCGTGAGCCCGGAAGGTCACATCCTTACGAACAATCACGTCGTCGAAGGCGCGGACGAAATCATCGTGAAGCTCGGCAAGAATGCGCACGAATACAAAGCCACCAAGATCGGCTCTGACCCAGATTCAGACCTCGCGGTTCTGAAAATCGAGGGCAAGGATTTGCCCGCCGTCACCTTCGCTGACAGCGAAAACGTCCATGTCGGCGACGTCGTGCTCGCGGTGGGAAATCCGTTCGGTTTCACCCAATCCGTGACGATGGGAATCGTGAGCGCGCTCGGTCGCGGCGTGCGCGAACTGAACCTGAACTTCCAGAATTTCATCCAGACCGACGCGTCCATCAATCCGGGCAATTCCGGCGGCGCGCTGGTGGATACCGATGGCCGCTTGGTCGGCATCAACACGGCGATCTACAGCCGCACGGGTGGAAATCAGGGCATCGGATTTGCCGTGCCGGGGAATCTCGCCCGCAGCGTGATGGATAGCATTTTGAAAAACGGCCGGATGATCCGCGGCTACCTCGGCGTGATGCTCCAGCCTCTGGATGAAGATCTCGCAAAGGAATTCAAAATCGAGGGCGACAAGGGCGCGCTCGTGGGAGACGTGCCGGCGGGGAGCCCCGCGCAGAAAGCGGGAATCAAAGAAGGCGACGTGGTCTTGGCAGTGGACGGAAAACAGGTCGAAGGCGTGAGCGAACTCATGCTGATGGTCGCCGCGAAACCTCCGGGAACCGAGGTGAACGTGAAGCTGTTGCGCGACGGCAAAGAGAAAGTCCTGTCTGTGAAACTCGGTGAGCGCCCGTCAAAAAATGAAGTCGCGAAGGCTGAACCCGCTGACTCGGATCCGGACGTGCTCGATGGGGTGACGGTGGCGGACATCGACGCCGAGACGCGCAAGAAATTCGATATTGCCGAGAACGCGAAGGGTGTCGTGGTCACGCAGATCGACCCTGAATCCGCCTGTTTCGCAAAGGGAATCCGCGAGGGCGATGTGATCCACGAGATCGATAAAGCGTCCGTGATGACCTCGAAACAGGCCGTGGAACTCAGCGAGAAGGTGAAGAAGGCCAAGACCGTCCTGCTGCGCGTTTCCACCAAGGGAGCGAGTCGCTACTTAGTAATCGCGCAGAAAGAATAACACGGCGCAGTGGCACTTCAGTTGTAGAGACTCTGGAGATCCGGATCGACTTTCGCGTTGCGAGCCATCGCGGAGTTGATCTGGATCGCCGTGTCGATGCAGCGCCGAGCCATCGAGAGATCACCGAGGCGCGCTTCGTAACACGCGAGATTGTAGTGCAGGATGCCCGTGCGGCGAATCCACGCGGGCGCGGCTTCGATGACTTCGATCGCCACATCTGCGGTCTTCGTTCGGCAAAGCGCGAACGCGCGCTGAACGGTAAACTCCTCGACTTCCGGGAACGCCTCGATGCACCGGGACGCGAGTTCATCCGCATCGCACCAGCTTTGCCGATGAAGAAGAACGCGGACTCGTGCCAGCAACACCGCTGGATCACCCTGCGCGACGAGCGGGACCAGGTTCAGTTCGCTCATCGCCTCGTGGTGCATCCCGAGAAAAAGATAGCCATCCACAGCCTGCAAAGCCCGCTGGGCTTCCTGGCTTTCGACACGGGGTTGTTGGGCGAGATACAGCATGGGGATGAGCGCAATACGGCTCCATCCATTGAAGCAGCTTCCAAGCCACTGGCCTCGCGCGGCCCGAGGTCGGGGTAAAATAGCTCACACGCCGCCTTTCACTCCCCAAGTCTGCGAATGAGACAATCACTTCTGAGATGACCGAGGAACTCCGAATCACGAGAGATCATGGAGCGGCGTGCGCCCCTACCGGCTTCGCTCGAACAAATCTCCCGATGGCCACTCGCCTGCTGCATCGGCAGCGCGGTGAAGAGCGCCGTCGATCGCGCCATTGGGAAGTGCCGGGTCTTCCGAGCGTTGGTTGAAAAGCGCGGCCCAGCTCAGCCCATCCCAGCGGCGCACCAGCAACGTGGACGTGCCTGGCAGGCTGCCGTCGTGCCAGTAGTTCGCGCGCCCGTCTTTCCCGACCGGACGCACCATCCAGCCGCATCCGTAAAAGGAATCCGCGAGCGATCCATCCTTTTTACGCGAGACGGGCGCAGCGGGAGGCTCATACAAACTCGCGAGCGATTCCGCCTTCAAAACCGGGCACCGCACCGGGTCATCGAGCGCCGCCGCGAACCGCGCGAGATCGACGGCTGAGGCGAGCCAGCCGCCGTGTGCGTCCATGGCTTCGAGGCAGAATCCGCCGTAGGGAAACGGCACCTTCGCACCTTCCTCGAAAACATTGTCCGCCTCGCCGTCGCCGGACGTGTAGTAGCGCACTTCGCCCGGAGCCTGTTTCCCATCGAGCGACGCGCCGATCCGCATCCCGCGAATTCCCATCGGCGCGAGGATCGTCTCCCGCACGTATTCCTCGTAAGTGCGTCCGGTGATTTTCTCGAGCACGCGCCCGAGCACGCAATAGCCGAAATTGGCATAAACGTATTGCGTGCCCGGATCGAAATCGAGCGGCTCGCCGAGCATGAAACGGATGATCGCCTCCGGCTGCGCCGGTGCGGGTGTGCCGCTGGCTTTCGCGATTTTGCGCGAGCGAAACATCGGGTCGTAGCGTGTGTCGCGATTCCATCCGGCGGTGTGGTGGAGTAGTTGGCGGATCGTGATCGTCGCCAGCCGGTCATCCCCCTTTTTCAAAAGGCCGAGTTGCAAGATGTCGAACGCGCGCTGATCGAGCATGAGCTTTCCGCCTTCGATCAATTTCATCACCGCGACCGCCGTGAACGGTTTCGAGATGCTCGCGATGCGAAACAGCGAATCCGCTTTTACCGCCACGCTCCGCTCGCGATCCGCGAGACCGTATCCGCGCGCGTAAACCAGCCGACGATCCTTCACCACGGCGAGCGAGCCGCCGGGAATCCCGCGCGCTTTCATAAACGCGTCCATCTCGCGGTCGAACGCTTCCGCAATCGGCAATCCCGCCGCGCGCCCACGCGGCACGCCGACGAGCGCGCCCAGTCCCGTCGCGAGAAACGCACGCCG
>JANLQB010000143.1:0-1953 GCA_031367565.1 Verrucomicrobiota bacterium | reverse complement strand
GTCTGCATGTTTGTCAACGCAGGCATGTGGTTCGAGCGCTTCGTCATCATCGTCACCTCGCTCGCGCAGGATTTCCTCCCGTCTTCATGGGGCCATTACACGCCATCGTGGGTCGAGATTTGGACCTTCATCGGCACGTTCGGTATTTTCCTGTCGCTCTTCCTGCTCTTCATGAAATTCCTCCCGATGATCGCCATGTCGGAAGTGAAGCTGGTCATTCCCGGAGCCGATCCGCATAACAATCCTGGACCGTCGCAGGACGCTGATCAAAAGGGAGGCGCGCACTAATGGCTGAATCGCTTAAAGTTTACGGCCTCGGCGCGGAGTTCGCCAGCGCCGCCGATCTGCTCGCCGCAGCGGAGAAAATCCGCGATGCCGGTTTCAAAAAATGGGACGTGCATACGCCGTTTCCGGTACACGGAATGGACGCCGCGATGGGTCTCGGTAAATCGTGGTTATCGGCTCCAGTGCTCGGAGGCGGTGCGTCCGGCTTCGCGACCGCCATCGGACTCACCTTCATTCCATCGTTCCTCCTTTATCCGATGATCGTTCATGGAAAACCCTACAATTTCTTCACGATCCCGGCTTTTTTCCCGATCATATTTGAGCTGACGATTCTATTCTCGGCTTTCACCATCATCGGCACGTTGCTCATCATGACGCAGCTCCCACGCTGGTATCATCCCGTCTTCAACTGGGAGCGTTTCAAGCGCGTCACGGACGATGGCTTCTTCCTCATCGTCGAATCCGCCGATCCGCGTTTTTCCGAAACCAAAACGCGTGAGCTTCTCGAATCCATCGGTGGCCATCACGTCACGCTCATCCACGATTGATCATGTTGCGTTACTTTTTCTCCGCACTGTTCATTGGGATGGCCGTTGTCCTCGCGTTTGCAGGATTCCGCGGCTCCAAAAGCCCGGTTCCACCGATCGAAATTTTCCGGGACATGGATCACCAGCCTAAATATCAGCCCCAGCACGAGAGCGGCTTTTTTGCGGATGGAAGTGCGGCACGCAAGCCCGTCATCGGCACGGTTCCAGTCGGCTACAACGTCCCAGGCGCATTTTTGCAAGCCAGCGCGCGGAACGGTACCTTCAAGTCTGCGGGCTTCACCAATCAGCCCGACTATTTTAACACCGGCACGATCGGTGATTCCTTCGGTGATGGCATTCCGGCGGAAGTGACCGAGCAATTCGTGAAACGCGGTCAGGAGCGTTTTAATATCAACTGCTCCGTCTGCCACGGGAAAGCTGGCACGGGCAATGGGATTGTCGGGAGCTACGGATTGGGAGCGATCGCGAATCTACAGCTCGACCTCTACAAAACGATGCCCGATGGACAGATTTTCTACACGATCACCCACGGCATCCGCAGCATGGGTGCCTACGGCCCGAATATCGCGGTCGAAGATCGATGGGCCATCGTGTCTTACATCCGAGCGCTCCAGCGCACCCAGGCCGGCAAACTTGCCGACCTGTCGCCTGAGCAGCAAAAAACTTTGCAGGAGACGAAGTAAATGAGCGACCACTCCCACGCACTCACCCCGCCTGAGATCGAAAGATTCGATAATAAACACCTTGGCGGCCTCCCAAATCTCCTGCTCGCCGCCGGGGTCATTGGCAGCGGCATCAGCCTCATTGGTTTCATTGTTCAGCGGCAGCAGGCTTCATTTTCCTGGCTCTTCGCCTTTGCCTATTTCTTTACAATCGCCATCGGCACCCTCTTTTGGACATGCCTGCATCACGCGACTGATGCGGCTTGGTCGGTGGTCGTCCGACGGCAATTGGAGAATGCGGCGAGTTTGCTCCCGTATTTCGCGATCTTTTTCATTCCATTGTTTCTTTTCGGCACCAGTATTTTTGGGACGGAGGGGCATTTACTTTGGAAATGGTGGGAGATCCCGCACGGTCAAGACGTGCTCCTTGATGAAAAGTCGGGCTTCCTCAACCACAC
>JANLQB010000127.1:0-8834 GCA_031367565.1 Verrucomicrobiota bacterium | reverse complement strand
TGCCGATTCGCTCGTGGAAGGGACCGCGGTAAGAGTAGTGGAGTCCAAATAGTGCGGCATTCCGGTGCTTGCCTTGCGCGCCGGACTTTGGGACACGGCGGGATGCGTTTCTCCCTGCTCTGCATTGTCGCTGCCTCCCGCCTCTTCGCGAAAGCGCCGATCGATGAGCTCCGCGACTGGCTCGCGATACTGCGTGAAAGCCGGCCCGCGCTGGCGGACACAGCCTTCGCGCGCGAGCCGCTGACGAAGGCGGACGCTGCCTCCGCGAGCAAACTGCTTTGGGAAGATCACACCGCATTTCTGCGGACGACGCGCGCGGCGGAGATCGTCGGGAAAATCATCCGAATCGGAGATCGCGAGATGAAGTTTGAAATTGTCGCGTTTGGCAAACGGGAGGACGCGCCGGCGGGCGGGCGCAGCCTTTTCATCTCGATGCACGGCGGTGGCGGCGGTCCGGCGGCGATGAATGACGGGCAGTGGGAAAATCAAATCCGGCTCGCGCAGGCGTATCATCCCGCGGAAGGGCTGTATGTCGCGCCGCGAGCGCCCACCGACACTTGGAATCTTTGGCACGAGGCGCACATCGATCAGATGTTCGACCGCCTCATCGCCGATCTCGTCGCGCTGGAAGGCGTGAATCCGAATCGCGTTTTCATTCTCGGCTACTCCGCCGGTGGCGATGGTGTTTTCCAACTCGCGCCACGCATGGCCGATCACTGGGCTGCCGCTTCGATGATGGCCGGGCATCCGAACGAAGCGTCGCCGCTCGGGCTGCGAAACGTCCCGTTCGCGATCCAAGTCGGAGCGAACGATGGCGCTTACCATCGCAACAAAATTGCCGCAGAGTGGGGCGCGAAACTCGATGCCTTGCAAACGGACGATCCCGACGGCTACCCGCACTTTACCGAGATCCATGCGAGTAAGGGCCACTGGATGGATCTCGAAGATCGCAAAGCGATTCCCTGGATGGAGAAGTTTACGCGCGATCCGCTGCCCACCCGGGTCGCGTGGCATCAGGACGACGTGCTGCACAGAACTTTTTACTGGCTCGCCGTCGCGCCCGAGGTGGCGAAGGTCGGGCAGAAATTGATTGCCGTTCGCAGCGGACAAAACATCACGGTCACGGCGCACGATGTGCCGAAAATGTTCGTTCGCCTGAACGACGCGATGCTCGATCTCGAACAGCCCGTGGTCGTCCGAGTCGGTGAAAAGGAAATCTTCTCCGGTCGCGTCACGCGCACCATTCGCCTGCTCGCCGACACGCTCGCCGAGCGTGGCGATCCTGACCTGATGTTTAGCGCCGAGATTCCCGTGTCGTTTTAGTTCCACCCGTCGCGACGAGCCGGATTCCCGCCGGTTCCACCTCGATGATCCGTTCGCGGTAAAGCGCGCCGACTGCCTGCTTGAACGCCTTCTTGCTCACGCCAAACGCCGCGCGGATTTCTTCGGGCGAACTCTTGTCGTGATACGGCAAAAACCCGCGGTCCGCTTTCAGTGCATCGACGATCTGCTCCGTGAGCGGCGCGATGCGACGGTAGCCGGCGCGATCGAGAGCGAGGTCGATTTTTCCATCGGGCCGGACGTGGCGCACGAAGCCATCGAGCCGCTGCCCGATCGTGAGCGCCCCGGCGAGATCGGTATGATACAGCAGGCCGGTGTGCGCTTCATTGACGATCGCATTGAAGCCAAGCGGCGTTTCGCTTTCGACGATGAGCCGCACCGCTTCGCCGTCGGGGTAAGCTGGCGGCGTGAGGTTCAGCCAGCGGCTGAGGCGAGTGCTGGCGAGGATGCGATCCGTTTTTGCGTCGAGCAAAATGCGGATGAGAATCCATTCGCCCGCGCGGAGCGAGCGCGACTGCTCGGCGATGGGCAGCAGAAGATCTTTCGCCAGGCCCCAATCGAGAAACGCGCCGATTTTCGGGTGCGCATTCACCACGCGAAGCAGCGCGAAATCGCCCACGGTTGCCGCCGGGATTTCCGTGGTTGCGACGAGCCGATCCTCCGAATCGCGGTAAACAAACGTGTCCAACTTGCCGCCCACTTTCGCTCCACGCGGGATGTATTTTTTCGGGAGCAGGATTTCTCCGTGCGAGCCGCCGTCGAGATAAAGCCCGGGCGCGGCCTCGCGGAGGATGCGGAGTGAATTGCGTTTGCCGAGATTTGCCATGCGGCGTGGAGCGTGAACGCAACCGCGCGCGATGGGTAGCGAATTTCGAAATCAGGCGAGGATCTGCCGGATGGCAGCGCCTTCCACATCCGTGAGGCGGAAATCGCGGCCCGCATGACGATAGGTGAGCTGCTCGTGATCGAAGCCGAGGCAGTGCAGCATCGTTGCGTGCAGATCGTGAACGGTCGCGCGGTTCTCGACGGCGCGGAATCCGAACTCATCCGTCGCGCCATACACCGTGCCGCCGCGAATGCCGCCGCCGGCCATCCACACGCTGAAGCCATAGTGATTGTGATCGCGCCCGAGCTTGGATTTACCGGTGTCGTTCAGTTCGACCGTCGGCGTTCTGCCAAATTCGCCACCCCACAGCACGAGCGTGTCTTCCAGCATTCCGCGCTGTTTCAAATCAGCCAGCAGCGCGGCGATCGGTCCGTCGATTTGGCCGCAGTGCGTGCGCAGATTTGCCTCGATGTTGTCGTGATGATCCCACGGCTGGCCCGCGCCGTGCCAGAGCTGCACGAAGCGCACGCCGCGCTCGAGCAACCGCCGCGCGATCAAGGTCTGGCGGCCATGCACGTGTTCGCCGTACGCGGCGCGAACGTGAGCGGGCTCGCGCGAAACGTCGAAGGCATCGGTCGCTTCCATCTGCATGCGGAAAGCCAGTTCGAACGATTGGATGCGCGCATCCAGCCGCGGATCATCGCCGCGCGATTCGCGATGCGCGGCATTCATCTCACGTAGCAAATCGAGCTGGCGGCGCTGGATCGCCGTCGTCGCATGCGGGCTGCGGATGTTTTCGATGAGCTTGCCGATGTCCGTGTGCTGCGGGTCGATGAACGTTCCCTGATACACGCCGGGCAGAAAACCGGACTGCCAGTTTTCAGAATCCTTGGTCGGAAAACCGCCGGGGCACATCGACACGAAGCCGGGCAGGTTCTGATTCTCCGTGCCGAGCCCGTAAAGCACCCACGCGCCGACGCTCGGACGCGCCTGCACGGAGTCGCCGCAATTCATCAGCATCAGCGACGGCTCGTGATTTGGCACCTGCGCGACCATCGAGCGGATGACCGCGATGTCGTCCGCGTGCTGCGCGGTCTTGGAAAAAAGCTCGCTGATTTCCAGCCCGCTTTGGCCGTAGCGCTGAAATTGAAATGGTGAAGGAAACGCGGCCCCCGTTTTGCGCTCGGTGCGCAGATTCTCGCTCGGAAGCGGCTGCCCGGCATACTTCGCGAGCGCGGGTTTTGGGTCGAACGTGTCCACATGAGACGGTCCGCCGTTTAGGAAAAAGTGGATCACTCGTTTGGCCCTCGGCGCAAAATGCGGCGCGTGCGCGGCGAGGGGATTTCGCGCGGCATTCGCTTCTGCCGCACCGAGCGTCTGCGCGAAACCGAGCGCACCCATGCCCATTCCGCAGCGACGCAAAAATTCGCGACGGCTGACGGGCAAGGGCGGCGTGTGGGGATGGCGCATACTCAGAAGTTACGATCCGTGAAGGGTGATTTTCAATCCACGAAGAGAAACTCATTCGAGAGCAGGAGCACCTGCGCATACTGTTCCCACGGCTTTAGGGGTTGGACGTTTTGGAGAAACGGACCGCCGAATTCCTTTTTTGCATCCCACTTGGAGTCAGTGCTGCTGATGACGGGCGACCACAAAAATTGATCACTGTTTAACCCGTCGCGGAGGTCCACGATGAAGTCGATCGTGTCGCCCTGCTTCACCTCGATGCCGGTCGCGGACATCGTCTCGCGCGAGTGATGCGCGGTCGCGGATTTCAATTCGCCCTGCCGGCTCGACACCACAAATGCGCGGATGCCATCGCCGGCATCCGGCTCATGCACGAGGTCGCCGGAGATCGAAATCGTGCCGTCTTGCGGCGCGATCCAGCGGCGGATGCACGCGTGCTGGCGGTCGTTCCCTGGGTGGCCGCCGTCGCCGGTGAGTTGCGCCCAGCCGAGGATGGAGTTCGGAAATTCCGCCGCGCCCTGCCACGCGCTGCCGGTGAAATGCGGGAGCGGCGTGAAGGAGCGAACGCGCTTGATCGATTCGTCGTATTCGCCCCAGCCATAAGTCCACGCGGTCTTGATCGGTAAAGGCGCGGGACTTGCCGCTTCTGCTTCCGCCGTGGCGATGAAGTGGAGGGCGGAGTCGATTTCCTGTCTGCTGGCCGAGCGCTGGAAGATTGCCCTCATCATGCGGTCCACTCGATCGACGACGATTTGGGCCTTTGGGATTTCAGTACGAGCTGCAATCGCGCGGGCGCGGTCAGCGACGAAGATGTTGTTCAGGAAAAAGAGCGCCTGTTGCGGGACGGTCGTCGCGTGGCGCTGCGCGATGTGGATGTCGGGATTGGCGAAATCGAACACGCGGAAAGTTCCGGGCAAAAACTGGCGATCGACGAGTCCGTAAAGCGTGCGGCGTTGGTTTGACGGCGTGAGTAATTCCGCAGGCTTGCCGCCGATGGCGGGGTCGAGTTCACCGCTGACCGCGAGCAGGGCATCGCGCATTTGCTCGAAGTCGAGGCGCTGGCGGGGAAACGAGGAGAGCAGGCGATCGTCTGGGTCGCTCGACGGGACGGCGGCGCTGCCCTGCTGGTAAACGGCGCTCGCCATGATGAGCCGGTGCAGCGCCTTCACGCTCCAGCCCGAGCGCACAAATTCCCGTGCGAGCCAGTCGAGCAATTCCAGGTGGCTCGGCGCTTCCGCACGCACGCCGAAGTCGCTCGGCGTGCGCACGAGCCCGGTCCCGAAGTGATGCTGCCAGATGCGATTCACGATCACGCGCGCGGTGAGCGGATTCTCGGGATTCGCGATGGCCTGCGCGAGTTCCAGTCGTCCGCTGCCATTTTGAAACGGCGCGCGCTGCGGTCCCGCGACCACTTGCAAAAACTGACGAGGTACCTCATCGCCCTGTCGCGCCGGATTGCCGCGGAGGAAAACGCGCGGGTTTCGCTCGGGCTCACGATCCACGAGGACGAGCGCGTGCGGCGGGGAGGCGGGCGTCTGGATGAGCCAGCGATCCACTTCGCCCTGGAGCCTCCACAGTTCCTCGCAGGCGGCGGTGGGGAAAAAGAGTTCGTTGTCGATGATGGCGGTATCGGGCACGCAGGTCGGCGAGCGCGGATCGTCGAGAAACGCGGCGAGCGCGGCATCCGTCGGCTCCGCGAACAGCCTGCCATAACGATCGGTGGCTTCGCGGAGCGACTTCGGCGGCGACGCAAATGCGGACGCGACGACGTGATTTGCCTTCGCGCCCAGCTCATCGAAAACTCGCGCCAGCGCGGCGGGTGCTTGCGTTGCAAAAGACTCCGCCGACAGCTTTGCGAGCACTTGCCACGGCGCAAAAATGGGGTCGTTGCTGTTCTTTGTCCGGTGCAGGAAATCGCGCCAGCGCCGCACGGAAGCGGGGATGAGATCCTCTGTCGTAAGAATTTGATCGAAGCCTTCCTCGGGATATTTCTGCAACTCCGATTGCGCCGCGAGATAGTCGCCCACGCGCCCGTGGAGCCGGGAAGCGGCTTCATCGCGACGGAGTTTCATGGTGTCAGCGAGCTTCTTTGCGCGTTTCGTAAACTCCGCATCGTTGGACTCCGCACCGAGACGGACGAGCCGCTCTTCGCCTGAATTGAAGACACCGTAGAGCGAGTAATAATCGCGCGTCGGGATGGGATCATATTTGTGATCGTGGCAGCGCGCACACGCGGCGGTGAGCGCCATCGTGCCGCGCGTCACCACGTCGATCCGATCGTCGATAATATCGCGCGTGACGCCGATGAAGCGCCGGCCGCCGGTGAGAAAACCCATCGCGGCGAGATCCGGCGACGTGGCCGGGACGAGTTGATCCGCGGCCATCTGGAGCAGCAGAAACCGGTCATAGGGCAGATCGTCGTTAAGGGCTTTCACCACCCAGTCGCGATAAGACCATGCGTGGACAAAGAGCCGTTCCTCGCGGCCATAGACGTAGCCTTTCGAGTCGGAATACCGCGCCACATCAAGCCAGTGCCGGCCCCAGCGTTCGCCGTAGTGCGGCGAGGCCAGCAGACGCTCGACGACTTTGCCAAACGCGTCCGGCGATTCGTCGGCGATGAAAGATTCCACTTCCTCGGATTTGGGTGGCAGGCCCGTGAGATCAAAGCTCGCGCGGCGAATGAGCGTTCGCGGGTCCGCTGGCCGCGCGGCTTTCAGACCCGCGGCGTCCAGCTTCGCGAGGATGAAATGATCGATCGGTGTCTTCGCGCGCGCGGCGTCCGTGACCTCGGGAATTGTCTGTTCTTCGGGGGCCTGAAACGCCCAGTGCGTGTAGATGGCCGATGAATCCTTCGCCGCCGGATGCTCCGCGCTGGCTGGCATCGGCGCGCCGATCTTTACCCACTCCACGAGATCGGCGATCGTGGCCTCGCCGAGCTTGCGCGGTACGTCATCCTTCGCCGGCGGCATCTGCAAATCCTTGTCGTGATATTGCACCGCGCTGATGAGCAGGCTTTCCATGGGCTTTCCCTCAATGATCGCCGGCCCGATTTCGCCGCCGCGCAAAACGGCCTCCCGCGAATCGAGCCGCAACTTCCCCTTCACCTTCTTCGCTTCCGCGCTGTGGCATTCGTAACAATGCTCGATCAGCACCGGACGGATGCGTTTTTCAAAAAACTCGATACCTGCGGAATCATCCGCGCGCAGCCCAGCACCCAGCGCGACGAGCGCGGCGAGGCCGGAAAGGGGAGATTGCATTTTGGACGGGAGAAGCACCACCAGAGGGAACCAGAAACGGGCGCGGGTATGCGCCTTTTTTTTCGTATCCTCACGAATCCATCCGCCGACGCGGATGGAAGCGAAAGCGCTATCGCGATCAAGCCGTGGAATGATATCGGAACACCAGCGTCGAGCGAGACGCCCAATCCAGTCCAGCGCGAGGTAGCGCGGCGCTGGATGGCGTGATCGCAGACCGCGGACCGCGCTCACCGAGCTGCGCGCCCGCACCCGCGCTGCTGCTCGCGCGCACCGTACACACGAACGCGTGCAGATCGCGGTTTAGGATTTCCGCCGGGCCGACGATGCTACCGGTGTTGTTCAGCGCGAACGCCGTTGAGGAGTAGCCGCCGAGCGTCTGCAGATCGACCATCCCCGTGCTCTCGGTGAAAAGAAACGCGTGCGCATCAATCGAGGGCAATGACGATGTGCTGACGACATCGCCGATACTGTTGATCGCAGAGGCCCAGCTCTCATCGCCGCCGAGCGTGAGATTTGGCGGCGAGAAACGAAACGCGCGATCGTTGCCAGCGAGCGGCGAGAAGCCCGCGACCTGCCGCATCGTGCTGATGTTCTGCGGAAAAACGCCCTCGCCATTTCCCTAGCCGCCGATCGTCGTGTAACCCGAAACCTGCCCGCTCGCCTTCACTGCCGTCGCAAAGCTCGGATTCGTGCCCGGCGCGCTCGAACGACCGACGATGGCACCTGATGATTCGGACGCGACACGGAGCGACTCGCGATTTGATAGGAACCATTCTGGTGATGGAACAGTTCGGTGGGTTTCATGAGACCATTCACCATCTGCCAGTGCCGGTCCGCGAGATGGTTATTTAATCCGGCAACGTGATAGCTCCGGTCCTTCCGTGGGAAGGTCCTTTATTGGATGGGTGCTATCACATTGCCGGATTAATAGTGGTCTCGGCGGTTGTCATCGTCGGAGCTTTGGCTGCGGGTGTTAGCCAGCGCGGTTTCGATTCGGGTGATCTCGGCGGCGGACAGGTCGAAAAGGCGATAGACGATTTCGTCGATGTCCCGCTCGATCCGCGCGACGGCGGCAGCGTCGCCGTCGGTGGCTGCCTTGGCGGCACGTTCCGCGAGTTTCGTGAGCTTCGCCTTGTCGGCTCCTTTGCCCCAACGGGGCAACGTCGTTCAGCTCAGGGTTGCGAGGCACGAGCTACCCTGGGAACATGATTCAAGGAATTCTTCAACCCCAACGGGGTTGCATCGCCGTCGCCGTGTTTTGAGGCAACCCTTTCAGGGTAGAAAATGCTTGGGGCGCATGACCCAGGGTAGCCTCGCGGACTCGGCAACCCTGGGCGGATGGATGGAATCCCGTTGGGATTCATTTTTGCGCGCTTTCGACGAGTTGGATTTCCTCGGGGGTAAGGGCGTAGAGGGCATACACCGCCTCGTCGATCTCCCGCCCCAGCGCACTCACGTCTGCCCCGGCGTTATTAATCCGGCAACGTGATAGCTCCGGTCCTTCCGTGGGAAAGTCCTTTATTGGATGGGTGCTATCACATTGCCGGATTAATAGTCTATCCCCTTTGATACACGCGACGGCTCCATCGCCGCCGGAAAGGAAGGCTAGTGCGCGTGTTTCAAGATGAATTGCACCACCGGCGCGGGATCATCCAGCCCATGCGGATGATGTCCGATGCCTGGCTTGTGGATCATTTGAAATTCACCGCCGAGCGCCAGGTAGCGCGTCTCGATGATTCCCGCGTTTTCCTCCGTCGGCACGAGATCGTCGGCATCTCCCACGACATGAATCAGCGCGACCTTTGCTTTCGCCAGCGGAGCCAAGATGTCGATCGGATTTCCCCGATACGCCAGAGCCTCCGCCTCATCTTTGAATCCATATAGTTTCACTAGCGACTCCCAGTCTCCGGCGCTTCCCTTTGCCTGACCTTTACCACCCGGCC
>JANLQB010000125.1:0-1935 GCA_031367565.1 Verrucomicrobiota bacterium | reverse complement strand
ACATCACCGATCGCGGAGAGCGCGCTATCGTTGGCGGTGAGCCGGAGCACGTAGCTACCCGGCAGCGTGAACGTGGCCGTGGTCGCCAGGGCATCGGGTGGCGTGAAAGTGGCCGCGCCGGGGCCGCCGTTTTGGCTCCAGGCAAAGGTCAGCGCACGCGGCGGATTTGGCTGCGAATCGTCGGTGACGGTCGCCGTGAGATTTACGCCGGAAAGGAGGCCGCTCACGCTGGCGGTGGTGTTGATCGTTGGCGGGAGATTCGGCTCCGTCGCGCCGGGTGAGCCTTTGTTCACGGCACTTGAACGCCAGTTGGCCGCCGTGCTGAACGCGGCGGGGGCGGCGTAGGGATCGTAAACCACGAGCGTGCGCCCGTTGCCGTCGGTGTTGGAATACCACAGGTCGTCGTAGGTGAAATCGAGGATCGTCGCGTTGTTCGCGGCTTTCAGGGTGATCTGCTCGCCGTTGTTATCGAAATCGCCGGTGAAAGGGCCGACCACCGTCGCCGCTGCGCCGTAGCGCGCGGTGAATGCAGATGGGTTTGCAGCCACGACCACGTACGCGCCGGGCGCGAGCGTGAGCGCGTTATCGCCCGTGAAGGCAAACGAGACGCCGAGCGTGAACCGCGCGCCGCCGAGGTCGATCGGCGTCGCGCCGATATTCCGCAGCTCGATGAATTCGAAGTCCGAATCCACGAAGACAGGATTCACGACGAGCTCCGCCACGCTCGGATTTCCCGGATGATAATTCACCTCGGTGACGACGAGATTCCCTGCGACGGCGGGTGTGTCCGTCGAGTACCGCACGTTGGTGATTCCACCCCACGCACTGCGCAGCGCCGGATTTGTCCCTCCGATGAGGACCGCCGTGTTCGTCAGCCAGCTCGCATTGTAGGCGCGGGCGCGGATCCGTGTCGTCGCCGAGATGGTGATCGGTGTGCCGTTGTAGGTCAGGATCGCCGCGTTTGCCGCAGCGCCACCGGCGGGGCGCGGATCGGTACCGTTTAGCGTGTAGCGAATCGTCGCGCCCGGCGGCCCGCTGAGCGTGATTTGGGTGCCAGCCGCCACGTTGCCTTCGGCGATCGACGCGTTGACTGGACCCACCCACTGTGAGTCGAAGAAATTAGCGCGTTGCACCAGCCAGTCCTTCATGCGCTGTATTTCCGCACTCTGGGTGGCAGGCATCGCGGTGAACGGGCTGAACGGGCGCGTCCACGCACGCTTAGCCTGGCCCCAGCGAGCGAGATCGCGATTGATGGCCTCGGCACTCATCTGGCCGTTGAGTGAGTCGATGATGGCGTTAATATTTTCCGGGGAAAAAGCCCCGCGCCGGAGCGACTGCCAGCGGTCGATGTATTTTTGGTAAAATTCGATGTCCGCGAACAAGCGATTCCACCAAGTGTAGGTGAAAAACGGCGTCCCGTCCCCACCGCCGATCCATGCGCTTGGAATGTCCGCGCGCGAGTCGTTGGCACAAAACATTGTGCGATCAAAGTCCCATACCGGGCCCGCGATCAGTTTCCCACCACGTTCCTTGTGCCAGTAGCCGCTGAGGCGAAACGCATCCACATTCATCGGCCAGAGATTGAGGAGATGGTGGTCGATCGCCTCGGGGATATCGAGATACGCCGCGTAGCCAGTGGTCGGGTTGTTCCATGTCGCGCTCTGGAGCGCGGTGTTGAAGTTGTTAATGTAAGTCGTGAGGAATTGCTCCTGTGGGTCGCGCTGCGGCGACTTCACCTGGATTTCTTTCGGATAGTAGTAGGCCATGCCCTGACCGCCCGCGTTGAAGCCGCTGTCCCCGCTGTCGAGGCGGTCCACCTTCCAGATAAAACCACCCGTCTTCCCGACGGCGTCGTTGTCGTAGGTGTCGAGGTTGTGAATATTGACGCGGTTCTTATCGCGCCGGATTTTTTCCATGATGTTGTAGATGCCGTAG
>JANLQB010000197.1:0-2334 GCA_031367565.1 Verrucomicrobiota bacterium | reverse complement strand
GCGCGGCCCGACGCTCACGAAGCTCCTGCGCGAGCTGGACAAGATCGAAGGCGAGTTCTGGGTGCGCCTGCTCTACACGCATCCCGCGCATTGGAGCGACGAGCTGATTCACACCATCGCCGAGTGTAAAAAAGTGCCGCGCTACATCGACATGCCGCTCCAGCACATCCACCCGCGCATGCTCGACCTGATGAAGCGCGAGACCAGCAGCGAGCACATCGAAAACCTGATCGCGCGCATCCGCGCCGGCATCCCCGGCATCGCCATCCGCACCACGTTCATCGTCGGCTTTCCCGGCGAGACCGAGGAGGAATTTGCATACCTCCTCGATTTCATCGAGCGCACCCGTTTCGAACGGCTCGGCATCTTCACCTACTCGCAGGAGGAAGGTTCGCGCGCCGCGAAAATGGAAGGCCAGCTCCCGCAAAAGGTGAAAGCCGTCCGCTACAAAAAAGCGATGAAGCTCCAGCAGCGCATCGCGAACGAAATCTCCGCCACGCAAGTCGGCCGCACCATTCGCGCGATCGTGGACCAGCCGCTCATCGCCCGCGCCGCCGCCGACGCGCCCGACATCGACGGCCGAATCCTCCTCAGCAAGCCCGCCCCGGTCGGTGGATTCATCGACGTGAAAATCACCGGCACGCAGGTCTATGACCTCACCGGCGATCCGCTCGTTTAGCGCGCGCTCTTAAACCACCCGAGCTTCGCCGGCGCGGTGTTGATGTTGATCTGTTTCGTTTCGAGATATTCATCGAGCCCGAACGTCCCGAGTTCGCGCCCCCAGCCGCTCTGCTTGTAGCCACCCCACGGCGCTTCATTGAAAGTCGGGTGATAAGTGTTCAACCACGTAATCCCCGCGCGCAGTTTCCGCAGCACGCGCAGACCTTTGTTTTGATCCGTGGTGAAAACGCCGCCTGCGAGTCCATAGATCGTGTCGTTCGCGAGTTGCACCGCTTCCTCTTCAGAATCGAAAAGCTGCACAACGAGCACCGGCCCGAAGATTTCCTCGCGCACGATGCGCATGTTCGGTCGCGTCTGCGCAAAGATCGTCGGCGCGACAAAGTTTCCTTTCGCTAATCCGCCGTCGGTTAAACGTCCGCCGCCGCACAGCACTTCCGCACCTTCCGCTTTGCCGATTTCGATATAATCCAGCACGCGCTGTATGTGCTGCGGCGAGATCAGCGGCCCCATCTCCGTCTCCGCCGCGAGCCCATCGCCCACCACGATCCCGCTGCTCGCCTCCGCCAGCCGCGCGAGAAATTTATCCGCGATTTTCCGCTCTAAAATCAGCCGCGACCCCGCACTGCACACCTCGCCCTGGCCGGCAAAAATCGCGAACATCGCAAACTCGATCGCCACCTCGAAATCCGCATCCGCAAAAACGATGCACGGAGATTTCCCACCGAGTTCCAGCGTCACCTTTTTCAAATTTCCGAGCGCGGCGGAAGCGATCTTGCGCCCCGTCGCCGTGCCGCCAGTGAAGGCGAGCTTATCCACGAGCGGACTCGCCGCGAGCGTCTGGCCTGCGGTCGGCCCGGTGCCGAGAAGCAGTTGCGCGGCCCCTGCCGGAAAGCCCGCTTCCGCGATCAATTCAAAGAGCCGGATCGCCGTGAGCGGGGTCGTCTCCGCCGGTTTCAGGATGCAGCAATTCCCCGCCGCCAGCCCCGGCCCAAGTTTCCACGCCGCCATGAGCAGCGGGTAATTCCATGGAATGATCTGCCCGCAAACCCCCATCGGCTCTCGCACGACCATCGCCTGAATCGCCGGATCGCCGACCTCGTAAGTCTGCCCGAGCGGCTTCGTCACCAGCCCCGCGTAATACCGAAAACACCCCGCCGCATCCGCCACATCATACTTCGCCTCCCGCAGCGGCTTCCCGTTGTTCCGCGTCTCCAGTTCCGCCAGCGCATCCGCGTTTTTCTCGATCAGATCCGCGAGTTTGAAAAGATACCCTGCCCGCTCCGCCGCCCGCATCTGCGGCCACGGCCCTTCGTCGAAAGATCGCCGCGCAAAAGCAATCGCCGCCTCCGCATCCCGTTCGTTCCCATCAGCGACGATGCTGATCACTTCATTATTCGCAGGATTCAGGATTTCGCGCGTGGCCGCCTCCACCGCCTCCACCCACGCACCGCCAAGAAACATCGGGGAAGTTTTCATGAGAAAACGCTACGCCCGAACCATGCGTCGTGCCAGCGCGGCGGCGTGCTCCCCCGGAATTCCCCCATTTCGCGGCCCTCAAGAAAGCCGCATGATCAACGACCGCAACTCCGTCATTTCCTCCATCGCATACCGCACCCCCTCCCGCCCAAAGCCGCTGTCCTTCACGCCGCCGTA
>JANLQB010000084.1:0-4703 GCA_031367565.1 Verrucomicrobiota bacterium | reverse complement strand
AACGCTGACCGCTCATTCCCAAGTTGCCACGATCCGGCGCATCTCTTTCGCCGCCGTCTCGATCTTCTTTAAATCCCGCCGACGCCCTTTCTCCGGCTTCACCTCCACCTCCCGCAAAATCAGCAGCAGATCGCGCAAACTCTTTACCCGCTCGACGGGCACTTTTTTCTGCGCAGCGATGCTCGCGACCGCCTCCCGAATCTCGTTCAACTCCCCATCGATCCGCGCGACGTATTTGGCGGCCGCGTCGTGCAGTACCTTCCGCACGAATACCAGTTCCTCCAGAGTCGGATTCACCGGCAGGTCATCCGGACTTTTTGAACTAGCGGCTTGCGTCGGCTTCTTCACAGAGGACGTCTTCATCCTGGCGACTCTGAACCGCCCCAAATAGGTGTCAATCCACCGAATGTTACGTTTGAGTCAACGCGCCCTCTCAACCGAGGCAATGCTTCACTGCCGCCACCGTCACCCGATCCCTCCCGTAGCGCTGATACGCCGCTTTCAAAATGTTATTCACCGAAAGTGGCCTCTGCTTCTTGGCCGGATCCTTGCGAGGTGAAGAGGTAGTCGAATTCCAGGAGGATGCGTTCATAGGGATCACTTAAAAGTAGCAATGCGTATGCCTCATGTCGGCAATGTTACAGCGAAGTTAAATCGCCAGCTCACGGCCGACGCGGCTTTGACAGGAGGCTCGCGCGCCCTCCTTATTCCGATCCATGAAACAATATCGCACCGGCTGGATCTCCGACGTGCATCTCGGCACCCGCGGTAGCCGCGCGGACGCCCTCCTGCATTTCCTCCGCGCCTACGAATTCGAGACGCTCTACGTCGTCGGCGACCTCATCGATGTTTGGTCGCTCCGTCGCGGCATCTACTGGCCGCAGTCGCACAATGACGTAATCCAGAAGCTCCTCCGCGCCGGGCGCAAAGGAACGCGCGTCATTTATATCCCCGGCAACCACGATGAGTTCATCTCCGGCTTTCTTGGCCACTTCGGTGCCGTCGAAATCGTCCCGCGCGCCATCCACACGACCGCCGATGGCCGCCGCCTCCTCATCATGCACGGGCACGAGCTGGACGCCGTCGTGCAAAACGCCCGCTGGCTCGCCTTCGCCGGCGACATCGGCTACCAACTCCTCCTCAAGCTCAACACGCCCGTCCACTACCTGCGCCAGTTCCTCGGCCTCGGCTACTGGTCGCTCAGCGCCGCGGTGAAAAAGAGCGTGAAAGAAGCCGTCAGTTTCGTCGGCGCATTCGAGCAGGGCATCGTCCGTTTCGCGCAGGAAGACCACGTCGAAGGCGTCGTGTGCGGCCACATCCACTCGCCCGTCATCCGCACGATCGACTCCGTCGCCTACTACAACAGCGGCGACTGGGTCGAAAGCACCTCCGCACTCGTCGAGGACTTCGATGGGAAAATCGAACTCATCACGAACTTCGAGCGCACCATCGGCAAACTACCGCCTTCAACATCCACAGATTCGCAGGAAGATTCCGACTCCGTTCTGGCCACCCTCATTTCGCGATCGTAACGCAAGTCACGGACTCGCACTTATCCCCCACGCCTCAGTTCCTGCTTTGCGACCTTCACGCGCCGCGCCCCGGGCAGCAGCCCCACTCCACACAGCAGGAGCGCCGCACTTCCTCACTCTGGAACGGCTTGAGCCACGTTCCCACCGAAATCTCCCGTTGCACCTGACGCAGCCTGTGCTAAGGCCGGAGCGGGAGGAAGAGATGTCGCCAAACTAACGACGGCACCTACACCGATATTTAGTCCCGCGAGAGTCTGGCTGACGCTGATACTAACGCTGGTAATATTCTCTCAGTCTGCCTCTTTATCAGAAATCCGGGCGCGTCGGAGCCGTGTGCCGATGGCTTGCCCGATAGGTGCTGGGGTTCACTCCAAACTCACGCTGGAAGAGGCGATTGAAGAAGGAAAGTTGGTTAAATCCGTGACTGAAGGCGATAGCACTGATCGACTCGGTCCCATCGAGCAAGGCGCGGCACACAGTTTGGAGGCGGACTTGGTTTAGAAACGTGGAAAATGGCTTCCCAGCATGCCGCTGAAACTGGCGAGCGAACGTGGCTCGGCTCATTCCGCTGAGAGTCAGGAGAGTTTCCAACCGGATCGGATCGCGATAGTGCGCGAGGATGTAGCTCACCGCGCGGCGCACCGCTTCCTGCTGCTCATCGGTGCCATCCATGGAAAATGGGAGCGCGCCGAGCGGGCGCACGTCGCTTTTCGGAGCGGTGGCGAGGATGGCGAGGAGTTGCAGAAAAGCGGCGAGCCTCGGGAGGCTGGCAAGATTGGAAAGCTCGGCCATCGCCGTGGCCGTCCGTCGGGCCGTTCCGCCGCGCAGGTGCAAGCCGCGCAGGGCGGACACGGCGAGGGCCCGGAGCGGAGCCACCGTTTCCCCAAAACTCCAAATGCCGTGATCGGGTGGAAAATCCCACTGTACCGATAGCCCGGCGGAACGACCGCGCTGATGCCAGTAGTGCGGCACATTCGCGCCGATGAGCACGAGGTCGCCCGCTTCAAAAAGCTCAATGTGATCCGCGATAAAACGCGTGCCCGCCCCGCGCTCGATCAGCGTCAACTCCATCGCGCGATGATAGTGCCAGTGGTCGCCGTGACCGCGAATTTGCGTCGCCCGGCCACCGCGGACCACGGCCACGCGGTTCAGGCTGCCGACCCAGCGCAGCAGTCGGAACGTCTCGTCGGCGGCGAGGTCGATGTTTTCGTGCTGGGTAGGCATCGCTGGCATGATTGGCGGAGTTTGCGGGAAGATCAACCCGCGAGAGTGAGATGATAGTGCCAGCGTTTGCGTCATCAGGCGTAGCGGTTCGCGGAACCGATATGATAGCCTCATCATTCTTAATTTATGAGCGCTCCCACAATATACCGTTTCTCGTTCGGCCCTTGGAATATCAGCGAAGGCGCAGACCCTTTCGGCCCCACGACCCGCCCGACTTTCGATCACGAAGCCAAGTACGCGCTCTATCGCCCGCTCGGTTTTGAAGGCGTGCAATTTCATGATGACGACGTGGTCCCTGGTCTCGACGATCTGACGGCCGCGCAGGTTCTGCAAAAGGCGGGCGAAGTCCGCACGATGCTCGCCAATCAAGGTCTGACGCCCGAGTTCGTCGCCCCGCGCCTGTGGTTTGCCGACCAGACTGTGGACGGCGGCTACACTTCCAACTCCGCTTCAGATCGCCAATACGCGCTCGACCGCACCCTGCGCACGATCGACATCGCCCGCGCCCTCGGTTCCAAGGCGATCGTGCTCTGGCTGGCCCGCGAAGGCACTTACATCCGCGAGGCGAAGAACGCCGTGACCGCCTACCAGCGCCTCCTCGAAGTGGTGAACAAGATGCTCGACCACGACAAGGAGATCGAAATCTGGATCGAGCCAAAACCGAACGAACCGACCGATCAAGCCTACGTCCCGACCATCGGCCACGCTGTCGCGCTCGCTTACGCGTCGAAAGATCCGAACCGTGTGAAAGGCCTCATCGAAACCGCGCACGCGCTCCTCGCCGGCCTCGATCCGTCCGACGAAATGGCCTTCGCACTCGCTCACGGCAAACTCGCCAGCGTCCACCTCAACGACCAGAACGGCCTGAAATACGATCAGGACAAAAACTTCGGTGGAGCGAATCTGCGCGCCGCCTTCAATCAAGTGCGCGTGCTGGAGGAAAACGGCTACGGCAGCGCGGGCGAATTCATCGGCCTCGATGTGAAAGCGATGCGGACGCAGCAGGGCTCACCCGTCACCGCGCACCTCACCGGCAGCCGCGAGATCTTCCAGCACCTCGTGGAAAAAGTGCGAACCTACGACCGCGCGGCGGAGAAAAGTTTCATCGAAGCCCGCGACTACGAGGGCCTCGAACTCTTCATCCTCAAGCACCTCCTCGGTGTGAAGTAGCGCCACGGCGAGTTCCGGGGAGCACGTTCGTCCCGAGCGTTGGTTTTGGCGTCCCGCCAAAACGAACTTTCATGACGGGTCGATATGGAGTGCGTGAACGAAATCCGGGGCGTCACGTTTTGAAAAGTCCGCGAAGGCGGGACGCCTTCGCCAACGCTCGGGACGAACGTGCTCCCCGGATTTCTCCGCGCCCTAAACTTCCTCCAGCGCCTTGGTCGCGTCGCCGAATTGCGGCAGGCGCACGTTCATCTTGTCCATCATCGACAGGAAAAGCCGGCACATCTGCCGCTCGGGTTTGCCCGTGTAGTCGAGCACGCGTCCGCCCTGAATGCGTCCGCCGCCGCCGCCGACCACGATCACCGGGAGTTGATCGTTGTTGTGATTTCCCGTCATCATACTGGAGCAATACATCAGCATCGTGTTGTCCAGGAGCGTGCGCGGGCCTTCCTGGATCGCTTCCAGTTTCCGCGCGATGTAAGCGATTTGCTCGACAAAAAACGTGTTCACCTTCAGCCAGTCCGCGCTATCCGAGTGCGAGAGCAAATGGTGGATCATGTAGTCCACGCCGAGATTTGGGAAACGCAGCGAACTGTGATCGTTGTTCAGTTTCAGCGTCGTGATGCGCGTCGTGTCGGTCTGGAAGCCGAGCACCATGATGTCCGCCATGAGTCGCATGTGCTCCGCGATGTCCTGCGGGATGCCATCCGCCGGACGCGCCATGTTCGGCTTGTCGAGCGTGGGTCGCCAGCCTTGCAACTCGCCCTTCTTCCCCGCGTT
>JANLQB010000064.1:0-10837 GCA_031367565.1 Verrucomicrobiota bacterium | reverse complement strand
GTGCCGCGTCCGAGGACGATGATGAGGAGGCCGGTGGCGAGCGGATCGAGCGTGCCGCAATGGCCGACCTTCTTTGTGCCGAGCGCGCGCCGCGTGATGGCGACGACGTCGTGCGAGGTCATGCCGGGCGCTTTATCTACGAGGAGGACGCCGTCAGGCTGGGATGAATTCATGGTCAATGGCGGAGAGGACTTTGGCTTCGACTTCGGCGAGGGGGCCTTGGATGCGGGCTCCGGCGGCGAGCTTGTGCCCGCCTCCGCCGAAGAGGCCGCAGATTTTGCTGACGTCGATCTTGGGGTCTTTGGAGCGAAGGCTGATGCGGACTTTGCCTTCGGGAAGTTCTTCGATGAAAGCGGCGACGACGACGCCTTCGATGGCGCGGATGGTGTCGATGAGCCCTTCGTTGTCCTCGGGAAAAACGCCGAGCGCGGTGCTGGTGGCTTGCGTGAGCGTGAAGCTGGCGACGCGGTCGTGGGAGGTGAGTTTGAAGACGTTGAGCAGCGCGCGGAGGAGTTCGAGCCGGCGGCGCGGGTAACTCTCGTACATCTTCTGCGAAAGCGCGCCGACGTTCACGCCAGCGCGGATCAGCTCAGCGCCGATCTCGTAAGTGCGCGCGGTCGTGCTCGGATATTGGAAGGAGCCGGTGTCGGTGCTGATGGCGACGAAAAGGTTGGCGGCCATCTCGTAGGTGAACGGCAGCTCGTTCCCGCGAAAGAGTTCGTAAAGGATCTGCCCAGTCGCAGGCGCGGTGGCGTCGATGTAGGCGAGGTCGCCGTAGTGATCGTTCGTGACGTGGTGGTCGATGTTGATCCACTTCTTCACTTTGCCGACCGCAGGGAAACAGGTGCCGACGCGATTCCACACCGCGGTGTCGAGCGCGATGGCGACATCGAAATCCTGCGGCTCCGTCGGCGGCTGTTGGACGATGTCCGCGCCGGGGAGATAGCGGAATTTTTCCAACATCCCGTCTTCATTCCAGGCGATGACTTGTTTCCCGAGCTGCTTCAGGCAAAGCGCCATCGCAAGCGTGCAGCCGAGCGCGTCGCCATCGGGGCGGACATGGCTCATCACGACAAAGCGCTCATTCGCGCGAATCACTTCCGCGATCTCTTCGAGCGCGCAGTTAGTTTTCATCGCCGGGCTTTAGTTCGGGGATGCCGAGGTCGGTGAGGATGTTCAGCACGCGGTCGCCGCGCTCGGAGGCGACGTCGAGTTTGAAATGAAGATGCGGCGTGAACTTGAGCACGACGCGTTTCGCGAGCGCGGCCTGCAACTGCGTCCGCGCGGTGTGCAGCACGTTCATGGATTTATGCCGGTCTTCGTCCGCGCCGATCATGCTGATGTAAACGTGGGCGTGCTTGAGGTCGGGCGTGATGTCCACTTCCTGCACGGTGACGAGTTGCGAAGGGAACTGACACTCGCGCTGGATGAGTTCGCCGAGTTCACGCTTGATGAGTTCGTTCACCCGTTCGAGGCGATGCTTCATGGGAAAGTAGAGAGTTTAGGTGAGGCTAAGTGAGGTCGTCGGTGGACTCGAGCACTGCTACCAATGCGGCGCGGCCCTCGACGTTCGACTCTCAACCAATCCGCGTCAGAGCTTCTGCGGAACTTTGTCGAGTTGGTAACACTCGATGACGTCGCCCGGTTCGTATTCGGAGAAATCTCCGAGCTTGATGCCGCATTCGAGGCCGGTGCGGACTTCCTTCACGTCGTCCGTGAAGCGGCGCAGCGTGGTGATCGGTCCATCGTAAATCGGCGTGCGACCGCGCATGATGCGGGCGCGGCCCGTGCGCACGATGCGGCCATCGCTGACATGACAGCCCGCGACGATGCCGCGCGACAGCTCGAACACTTTCCGAATCTCCGCGTGACCGATCGTGGTCTCGCGGCTCTCGGGTTCGAGGAGTCCGGCCATCGCTTCTTTCATCTGGTCGATGAGTTCGTAAATGATCGAGTAGAGCTTGATCTCGACGCCTTCGCGCTTGGCGGCGGACGCGGCGGAGTTCTCCGTCTTCACGCTGAAGCCGACGATGACCGCATTCGAGGCACTCGCGAGCAGCACGTCGGATTCGGTGATCGGGCCGACAGCGGAGTGGACGAAAACGAGGTCGATTTTCTTGCTGTCGATTTGTTTCAGCGAAGTGGTGAGGGCTTCGAGCGAACCTTGCACATCGCACTTCAGCACGAGATGCAGCACGGGTTTGTGGCCGGCGTTGATCGTGTCCAGAAGGTTGTCGAGCGTCGCGCGTTGTGGCGTCGCGAGCTTTTGCATCCGCAGCTTGTCGAGCCGCTCCTGGCTCAACGCCTTGGCGGCTTTCTCGCTCTCCATCACCACGAATTCATCGCCCGAATTCGGCAGACCCGAGAAACCGAGAATCTTCACTGGCGTCGATGGCCCGGCTTCTTTCAGCGGCTTGCCGTTGTCGTCGATGAGCGATTTCACCTTGCCGTCGAAATTCCCGCAAATGAACGCCGAATTAAGCTTCAGCGTGCCGGTGCGAACGATGACGGTCGCCGTCGGCCCGCGCCCTTGCTCGAGCTGCGCCTCGATGACGGTGCCGCGCGCATCCACGCGCGAATTGACCTTCAACTCCGCGACTTCCGCGACGAGCAGGATGCTTTCCAAAAGCTGATCCACGCCCTGTCCTTTGAGGGCCGAGACCGGACAGCAAATCGTGTCGCCGCCCCAATCTTCCGGGACGAGTCCCTTCTCTTGAAGCTGGCCTTTCACCTTGTCCAGATTCGCGCCCGGCATGTCCATCTTGGTAATGGCCACGACGATTTGCACCTTCGCCGCCTTGGCGTGATTCATCGCCTCGATCGTCTGCGGCATCATGCCGTCATCCGCCGCGACCACGAGCACCACGATGTCCGTCACGGTCGCGCCGCGAGCGCGCATCGCTGTGAAAGCGGCATGGCCCGGAGTGTCGAGGAAAGTAATGCGCTGATCTTTGTAAGCGACCGCGTAGGCACCGATGTGCTGGGTAATCCCGCCCGCTTCACCCGCCGCGACGCGTGCTTTGCGGATGGTGTCCATCAGCGTCGTCTTGCCGTGATCGACGTGGCCCATGAAAGTCACGATCGGTGCACGGAGTTCGAGTTCGGCCTTCTTTTCAGCCTGCTTCTGCACCTCGGGCTCTTTCGGCTTCTCCACGACCGGGTGGAGCTGCTTCGTCTTGTCGCGTTTCTCCTTCTCGAAGATAAAGCCATGCTTCACGCACACCTTCGCGGCAACATCCGGCTCCACGGACTGGTTGATGTTGACGAAAATCTGCATGTCCATCAGATCGCCGATGAGCTGGAACGGCTTCACGCCGAGGGCCGTCGCAAGATCGCGGACGATGATCGGTGGCTTGATGTGAATGATCTTCTCGTCGATCTTCGGCTCGGGCTCAACGGCTGCGGCGATTTCCTCGATTAGCTCGGGTGCCGCAGGCTCGGGAATCAGCGGTGCAGCCACGGGATCGGGCTCTGGTTCGGCGCGCTGCGCGATCCGTGGGAGCGCGATAAAGGGCTTGTTCTCAAAGGTCCCCGGCGCACGGCGGACTTTCTTTGGTTTTTCGTCGATGAGGGAAAGCGTTTCCTTCACGACCGGAGCCGGTTTTGGCTCCACGGGCACAGCCTCCTCGGCGACTTTGCTGCCTCTAGGGGGTCTGGAAGGTGGAATTTTGCCCGCAGAAGAAGGTTTGCCCAGGGCGGAGGGCTTGCCCCCGGCTGGTTTCTTGGCGGTCGTTTTGCTGGTCGTCTTGGTTGCCATTAAAATTGTCCCGGTAAGGTGCGTTCATGGGATTCACCTTACTGGGTGGAAACCATGTTTTTTTCGTGTTCCAGCGCCCTGGTTTGAATCGCGGTTGCGGTTTCGAGATCGACGCCGGTGAGATCCGCAATGTCCTGCGGTTCGCAACCCGTGGCCACGACTTCGACACTGTTCATCCCCGCGTTGACCAACTGGTTCGCTTGTTCGTCAGTGATTTTCAAAGCGCCCGCCATCGTATGGGCGACGCTCGTTTTCTTCGAGGCAAAGACTTCCTTCGCGGATTCGTCCTTCTCGATATTGATGTCCCACCCGCACAGGCGTGAAGTAAGGCGCGCATTCTGGCCGCGTTTGCCGATCGCGAGGGAAAGCTGGTCTTCATCGACCTTGATCAGGATGGAATTCTTGTCGCCGGTGTTATTGAGCGTGACGGACTTGATCTTCGCAGGCTTGAGCGCCTCGGTGACGAGTTCCTTCACGTCCGAGCTCCAGCGGATGATGTCCACCTTCTCATTGTTCAGCTCGCGCACGATATTCTTCACGCGCGATCCGCGCATGCCCACACAAGCACCGACCGGGTCCACTTTGTCATTCGCGCTGTGGACCGCGATCTTCGTGCGATAGCCTGCTTCGCGAGCGATGCCTTTGATTTCGACCGTGTGATCAGCGATCTCCGTCACTTCCATTTCAAAGAGGCGGCGCACAAAATTTGGATGGCTCCGGGAAAGGATTATCTCCGGCCCACGCATCCCGTTTTCCACCGCGACCACGTAAGCGCGGATGCGGTCGCCGACATTGTAATCCTCCGTCTGCACGCGCTCCTTGGAAGGCATCGTCGCCTCGAATTTCCCAAGATCCACGATGACATCCGACCGCTCAAAACGGCGCACCGTTCCATTCACGATTTCGCCCGCGCGATCCTTGAACTCTTCGTAAATCAAACGCTTCTCCTCCTCACGGATGCGCTGCATCATCGCCTGCTTCGCCGTCTGCGCCGCGATGCGTCCGAAATTCTTCGGCGTCACCTCCACGTCGATCTCGTCGCCCGGTTTTGCGTCAGGCTTGATTTTGACCGCAGCCGACAGCACGATCTCGTCGTGCTTGTTCGTCACTTTTTCCACCACGATGAGCTTGGCGATCGCGCGCATTTCGCCCGATTTCGGGTCGATCTCAATGCGCAAATCACGCCCCTGCTCCAGCGTCTTTTTGGACGCAGAAAGCACGGCGTTCTGGACGGCCTCGATCAGCACGGAGCGTTTGATGCCCCGTTCGCGTTCAAGGTTTTCCAATACGGCAATAAATTCGCTGTTCATGTTTTTATGCGCAGTCCCAAGGGACAAAAAAAAGTGGCTGGTGGAGCCACTTTCTTCGGCTTGAGAATTTCGGGACTATATGGACGGAGAAAAGGACCGTCAAGGTCTGAAACGGGATGAACCTGTGGAAGAAGAAGTGAGATTTATGATCGGAGTGCCGGTCAGCGGACCCTCCGGAGCTGCATGACCGCTAATGTCATGCAATTCGAGTTTAAAACCGGGTAATCGATGTAAATTTGTCAATCGTGCGAACCGCCAAAATAATTTTTTTCGACGCGACGGGAACCCTCATCCACATCCCTCGCGGCGTTGGCTTTCACTATGCCGGGGTGGCTGCGCGTTTCGGGTGGAATGCGGACGCAAATTCTGTCGGGAAGGCTTTCCGTGCGTTGTGGTCGGAAATGCCGCCTCCGGAGACCACGCGCCAGCCAAAGCACGATGATGATCGCGGCTGGTGGCGCGAGCTGGTTTTTCGCGTGCTGGATCGGTGCGATGCGCCGACCGGTTTCGATCGGGAGCGGTATTTCGATGCGGTGTATGAAGAATTTCGGCAGCCGGGCGTGTGGGATCTTTTTCCAGAAACGCTCGAAGTCCTCAAAGCGCTCGCCCCGCGCTACGAGCTCGCGATTCTTTCAAACTTCGATCGCCGATTGCACTCCGTGCTCGATCAACTCGGCATCCGCACCCACTTCCGCGAAGTCATCATCTCCAGCGAAGCCGGAGCGGACAAACCCGATCCGTGGATCTTCGAGCACGCCCTCGCGCGACTCGGCGTCGCGCCGCACGAAACGCTGCTCGTCGGCGACGATCCCGAGTGCGACGTCGCTGGCGCGGTGCGCGCGGGCTGGCACGCCTTTCACCTCGACCGGCCGCGCATGACCCTGCGCGATCTTGTGCTCGCGCTCACTTGATCCCCGCGCGCTCCTTCACCTGCGCCATCGTTTCCATCGCAAAAGTGCGCTGCTCCTTCGATAAATTCGCGTCCGCCAGCACGCGGTTAAATTCGTCGATCGCAGGCTGCGCCTTCCCATCCTTCGCGTAAGCCTGCGCCAGATACAGCCGGTAGCCGCTCGCCGGATGCGACTCCGCATCGGCCCGTTCGATCAGCTTTTGCAACGTGCGGATTTCGTCCGTAAAAGCGTGTGCCTCGTGACAGATTTTTGCATGGTAAAAGAGCAGCGCCGGCTCGTTCGGATACGCCTCGATGAGGCGTCGCGAAAGATCGTAGGCCTCGCTGAATTTTTTCGTGGAATAGAGAATCTGCGCCTTCGTCGCGAGGGCCGGGAGAAATTTCGCGTCGATCTCCAGCGCGCGATTCGCGCTCTTCAGCGCGGGCGTCCACTCGCCGCGATTCATCCGGTAAATCGCGTCTCCATTCCAGTAGCCCGGCATCCGATCATTGAGCTTCTCCGCCTTGGCCAGACAAGCTTTCCCATCCTCACCGCGCCGGATCGCGAGCAAACGTACCGCCGCTTGCGCAAAAAATTCCGCCCGCGCCATCGCGTCGGGAATCCGCTTCGCCAGCGCGTCCAGTTCCCCGATCTGCCATGCGCTGGAAACGCCGCGCCGGTAGACCAGCGTCGTGTCATCGAGATACGAAAGCGCGAAGTCATTCGCCTCCAGCAGGTGCTCGATCAGCGGTCGATACTGGCTCGGATCGCCGACCAGCAGCAGCGTATCGAAGCGATACTTCCGATCCAGTTGGCGGAAGAGATCCTTGCTCGCCACCGCCTGCGCCATCCCGCGCGCCCGCGCCGATTTTTCATCGCGATCCTCGTCCGTCAGCAAATCCGGACGCCATTGCAAAATCCACGTCCGCGCCGGGCCATTGTAGTAGAGCGATTTGGAATCGAGCCCCTTGATCGTTGCCTCCAGCGCCCGCGTTTGCAGCCCTTCTTTTTTTCCGGATCGCAACGCCACGAGCCCCACCGCCAGCGCCAGCGCGAACGCCCCCGAAGAAAGAAGCAGCGTGCGGCTCGGACGATGGAGGAGGTCTGGGAATGCGCTCATGGAAAAGATCAGCAAAATAATCCGGCTTCACGCTTGCGTCACGCAAAGCGTTGCATTACTTCCCGACGCTCTTCTCGGAAACGGGTCGGTAGCTCAATGGTAGAGCAGCGCCCTTTTAAGGCGTTGGTTGCGAGTTCGAGTCTCGCCCGACCCACTTTCCGAATTACTCTGAGAAGCTGATGAATACAGGGGGTTACGGGCGGTCCGACCTCTTTTCATGCGGACGCATGGAGACGCGAAAAGACGGGGAAAGGCGGGTTTTATTGGCAGTAATTGGCAGCAGATTGGCAGCAACTTCGCCGCTAGCTCCATTATTTCTCCCGTGAGCGCCTGCCATTTCATCACCGCCGTCGCCGTGTTGAAAGTCCCGGCGAACTCGTAGCCCTCGCTCCGCACGGGTGCTGTCGTCGCGTCAATCATTCCGATCACCTGGTATCGACGCGGCGGCGGCCCGAAATACACGGGGATGCCGTGCGAACGCTCCACGTTTGCCCCCGGCGCAGTGGGCCAGTTTTGCTGTGCGCCCTCGGAGGGCCGAAAGCGTGCCCACGCACACCCTGAGCAAAGGACCGCCACCAGACACACGAACCGCGAAATCTTCATGGCGTGCGCTTCCTTCGATCAATTCCTTAACTTTCCATCCACTCCACGTTTCGTGACGCGGATGGGGTTTTCTCGATCGGGATTTCGGAGGCCCGGCGGGCCGAGCAGGAGACATCGCCTTCGGAATCCGCGCAGCGGACTTTTGGTAGAATTTTGAAGGCCCAAACGCTGGCGGCGAGTATCCAGAGATAGCTCGCGCCGCTGAGCCAGTGTGGGCGCGCCGGCAGGAAATCTCCGACGGCACGGAGGACGGTGCCGGTGAGGAGCAGGAGCGTGGTGATTTGGAGAGACGGCAATCTTGTGTCGAAGAGCGCTTCGTTTCCCGAATGACCGAGCACGACGCGCGTGGCGACGGTGAAGGTGATGAGGCTGAAGCCGCCGAGGAACACGACGTGCAGACCGGCGATGCGCTGGATGGGCCAGAAGAGCGGGAAGATGAGGCCGGCGACGAGTGCGATGATCGCTAGTTGCGAGGCGAGCGTGGCGGTGCGGAGCGGGTCGGTTTGGCGGTGGAAGGGGATCATCGTGGCGAGAAAAACGACGGCGGCGAAGGCGCGCAGCCACGCGGCGGCGGACAAGATGGGATGAGTGGCTTCGAGCCAGTAGCTCGCGAGCAGAGCGACACCGGTGGCGAAGGAAAACGCGGCGCGCAGCCGCCAGGCGGGTGAGGCGGTGCGCTCTTCGGCCATCGGGCGGATATTTTTCAGGCGGAGAAAACGCGGGAGCAAAAAGGTGCCGATGCCGAGCAGGAGAAAGAGCACGAAGGCTTGGTTGAGCAGCATCCCGCCAAACAGCATCGCGGTTCCCGAGACCCAGCCCTGCATGCCACCGAGCCACAGGATTGGGCCGATGATTCCACTCAAGTAACCAAATGCCACGAGCACGAAACCGGGCGGCGGTAACTCCGTGCGACCGCGCACGCGCGAAATCATGCACGCACCGAACGTGAGCAAAAGCGCGATGAACGCGAGATCGCCGAGCCGAGGTTGTTCGCCGATGTGCAGCCCGGCGGTGGCGAGATAGAGCGCGATGAGCGTCCACAATTCCCCACGTCGCAGCGGAGGCGCGGAGAGGAGGCGCGGGAGGGCGGTGCCGAGAAAACCGATGACGAAGCCCGCGAGAAAACTCTCGATCATCACGCGCGCGTGCATCGGGCCGGGGTAGAATTTGTGAAGCCCGGAAAAATAGAGCGGCCAGAGGGACACGCCCGAGATGCCGAGCAGCGTGGCGAGCGGGAAGAAAATGCGGAACGGTTCGCCGGGGCAGAGGCTGAGGAAGGACGGGCGCGGTGTGCTCATAATAGCGAGTCGCCATCTGGCTCCGTCGGCGCAGCTTGAGTGAAGAGCACTTCAAAGCCGCTGCCTTCGGATTCTGTCACCGTTGCCAAAAAGCCCTGCGCGGCGAGCACGCCGATGAGTGGTCGCGGCTCGAAGGGCGCGAGGATGCGGAGTCGCTCGCCTTCGCGAAGACGCCCGATGGCTTGCAAAATATGCGGCAAAGGTTCGCGTCCCGCGCGGATGTCGTCGCGCACGTCGATGGTGATAATGGTGGATGGCATGAAACGAATTAGCGTTGAGCGGCTCGGGTCGCTTTCTCGATCGCGCCGATGAGCGTGGCGGGGTCTTGTTTCAAGCCAGTGTGCTGGAAGGCGACTTCGCCCTCGGAGTTGAGCAGCGTGATGATGTTCGAGTGTGCAAACTGGCCGCGCGAATCTTCCACATAGTTTACGCCGAGCAGAGCGGCGAGTTCGCGCACGTCGTCCGCGCCGCCTCGCAGCAGCGTCCAGCGTTCGCGGGCAAGCTGGCGCTTTTCGCGGAAGGCGGCGAGTTCAGCGGGGGTGTCGCGCTGGGTGTCGATGCTCACGAGGAGAAAATCCACTTTCGCCAGCACTTTGGGCGCGAGCTTTGCCTCGATGGCCTTGAGTTCGCTCACGAGGATCGGGCAGGCATATTCGCAGTGAGTGAAAAACATCGCAACGATCTGCGGGCGGCCGCGCAGCACGCCGAGCTGGATCTCGCGGTTCACGTCGGAGGTCCATTTTGAATCGAGGAGGTAGAGCGATTTGTCCGTCGGCTTGCCCGCAGGAAGCGCGGGGCGGCAGCACGGCGGGAGCGGATCGGCGGCGAAGAGCGCGAGCGGAAGCAGGAATGCGAGCAGCGTTTTCATGGAGCGTTTTTCGCGCAGCGGAAGCCGAGATTGTGGACCGTGTATCCCGCGCGCAGGCTGCTGCGAAAACCGAAGCGCATGAAGGCGGGGAAGTTCCCGGTATCCTGCGCACCGACGGAACCCGCGCCGCAGAAAAACTGACGCTCCAGCCCGCTGTCGCCGCGCGCATCGCCGGTGACCATGGCGCTGTTGAAATCGCTCGTCCATTCCCAGATCAGCCCGTGCAGGTCGCGCACACCGAAAAGATTCGCGCGCCCCGCTCCCGCGTCGGGCAACTCGGCAGGCGACGGCGTGGAATACCAGCGCGCCAACTCGCTCTGAAACGCCGCTTCCTTCGCGCCATCCGCGACGGTGAAACCCGTGCCCGCCACGAGTTCCCATTCCGCCGTCGACGGCAGCCGCTTCCCGCACCAACTCGCATAGGCTTTCGCGGCAAACCAGGAGACGTTCGTGACTGGCTGCGCGGCGCGCGCGTTCCCCAGATCGAGATCGGCAGCCCAGAGCGCGAGGTAGCGTTCATCGGCAAAAAGACGCTTCACTTGCGAGCGTTGCCACTTCGGATTCGTGCGCACGAATTCGAGAAACTCACCATTCGTCACGGGCCGTACGTCGAGATGGAACGCCGCGACCGCGACCTCTTTCGCGTCTTTTTCTCCACGAAAAAGCGGACGATATTTCCCGGCGGGAATCTGCGCCGTTTCCCCGCCCTCGCTCGCTGCCGCGCAAAACACCGCAACGAACAGGAAGGTAAAGCGGGCGAGGAAAATTTTCATGGAATGTAGCTGGCCTTAGAAGGTCAGCTTTGCTTGGACGTAACCGAAGTCGGCATCATCGGAATGCCCAGTGTCGCTCAGATAATCGCCGGCGAAAAAGTGACTGTAGCCACCCTCGACTTGCAAGTGCGCGTTCACTTTCCACTGCACGGTGAGATCGATCTCGGAGCCCGCGTAGTTATCCGCGCTCGGCATGATTGGACGCACGGTCGTCGTGC
>JANLQB010000193.1:0-4316 GCA_031367565.1 Verrucomicrobiota bacterium | reverse complement strand
GGCGTCGGCGTGAGGATTTCGCAGCCGGGCATGTCGCTGGAAAGCGCACCTTTGAACCACTCGATTGCCTCGCCGTCGCCGTGGACGAGGATGATCTTTTTTGGCGTCACTTTGTTTGCGTAAGCACGCAGGCTTTCGCGCGAGGCGTGGCCGCTGAAATTGAACTTTTCCACGCGACAATTGAGCTGCTGTGGGGCGATGTCGGGACTGAGTTGGACGGTGTCGCCGATTTGGGCTTCGCGGATTTTTCCGGCGGGAGAATCCGGGTCGGCGTAGCCCACGAAAACCAGGAGGTTTTTCGGATCGCTGAGCATGTGCCGCGCGAAGCTGTTCGAGAGCGTTTTCTCCGTCATCATGCCGCTCGAGAGCGCATAGACGCGGTTGGGTTTGAAGGGGAGCGTCATCGCCTGCTGGCCGGCGACGACGAAAGGCGCGACGGCATCGAGGAGTTGTAAATCGTGGCGCAGCCGCGGCGCGTGATGCGCGAGTTTGTCGTGGACTTCGGTGAGCTTCGCGCCGAGGCCGCCGATGTAGATCGGCGTGTCGCGTTTCATCGTGCCGCGTTTGCGATACTCGAAGAACATCGCGAGCAGCTCCTGCGTTTTTCCGAGCGCAAAAAGCGGCATCATCACGCCGCCGCCACGCACGAAAGTTTCGCGGATCGCGTCGGCCAGGCGCTCGCATTCGGCGGCGCGTGAAAAACCTTCCGGCGTCGGACGATCGCCGCGCGTCGTTTCCATGATGAGTACGTCGAGCGGTTCTTCGGGAAAACGTGCGGCTTGCATCACGGATTGATCCTCAAAATTCACATCGCCCGTGTAAAAAATCTTCCGCCCACCCGCCCGAATCAAGGTCCCAACTGAGCCAAGAATGTGGCCCGCGTTGAAGAACTCGATGCTCACGTCCTCCACGTCATTTGGCCCGAGTCGCCGGCCGGTGAGGTCGAATTTTTGATGCAACGGAATGCCGCACCAGCGCTTCGTACAGCGGTCCACTTCACGATGCGCAAAGAGGGGATACTCGCGCACGCCGCCCTCCTTTTTCTTGAGCATCACGTTCACGGAATTGTGCAGCATGATGTCGCTCAATTGACGTGTCGCCTCCGTCATGAAAACGGGTGCCCGCGACTGCTTCCGCATCAGCACCGGGAGCGAGCCGAGATGATCCTGGTGCGCGTGCGAAAGGACGATCGCGTCCACCGTTTCATCGGCGAGCAGCGAGAGATTCGGCATGGCTTCTTCGCCATCAAATTTTGGATGCAGGCCGCAATCGAGGACGAGGCGTTTGCCGGCGGCATCGAGCACGTAGCAGTTCGCGCCGATTTCGACGGCCCGCGTGAGATTAGTGAATGTGATTGGCCCCATGCGGTCCGGGGAGCGTGGAGAGCGACTTCGGCGATGGCAATGTCTTTCGCGAAGCATCCACGGCCTGCGAATCAGCCTCGAATCAATGACGGTATTCTTTCGGCGGCACGTTCCACTTCGATTCCACGCCGGGCGTGGCCAGGCGGAAAAGCGCGATGAAAAGGGCGAGGCCGGCTGGCAGGATGATCGGAAGCCAGGTGAGCGTGAAGCCGAAGAAAGTGATCGCCATCATCACGTAAGCGACCGTGCCGAGCAGCAGGATCATGACGGTGGAAAACTTCCGCCAGCGGCGGCAGGCGCGGGCGATCATGATCATGATCGCGACGATGCCGTAGTCGAACCAGATGGGGGCGCGTTTGATGAAAGAGCGGTTCTGGATCGTGCCGATCGCGGCGGCGAAAAGCTCGCCCGTGGAGGTGGCGCGACCGGGCGCAAATTGCACGTTTTTCGCCGCGGCATCGGTGCGCGTGAGTAGCAGGAGTTTGCCGCTAAGCCATTCGCGCGGCACGATCGTGGCGCGACCGTTTTCAAGCTGATCGCTGGAGAGCACGAGTTCATCGTAGCCACAGCGTCGGCGATGCACGCCGAAGTCGATGCGCATGCGGCCTTCGCGGTCGATGGGAATTTGCACCCGATCGGCGAGCGAGATGCGCACGCCGGGCTCGACCGTCACGTCGTCGGTCGTGAGTTTTTCCCAAATCAAAATCGCCTGCAAAACGAAGCTCGGAACGACTTGGCCGTGGTAGCGAAAAACGAGCGGCGCGGTGCGGGTGTAGCGCGACGGCTGGGGAAGATTGGCGAAGCCGGTGATGCTCGAAAGGCGGAAGTCTTCATCGGCCTGCGTCTCGATCGCGGTGAATTCGGGGATGCCGCTGAGATCGCCCCGCACATTGCGAATCAGCGGCGTCTCCTGCACGGCGGGCGGCATGGTTGGATCTTCGGGATAGCCGAGCTGCGCGCCGACGAGCACTTTCGAGGAACGCAAAATGTGTTCGCGCAAAATCTTCTGATACTGCGGCAGCTTGCGCGTCGCGTCGGGAGTCATCTGTTTTGGGTCCCAATGCAGCAATTCATTCGTCGCGGTCGCGGCGGGTTTGAAGATTTCCGCCGCTTGAAAAAAGATCGCGAATTCCAGCGGCGTCCACGGCCATGGACGCTCCTTCAGATTGCTCTCGTCGATGTCCACGAGCGTGACGGGCGCGGGCTCCTCCGTGCGCCGCGAATTGATCGCGAGGAAGTCCGCAAAACTTTCGTCGAGCCCGTCGATCGGTGTCTGTCGCGACTCGCGCATCAGCACCAGACCCACCAGCGCCACGAGGATCATAAACTGAGCGGCGGACTGAAACATGTGGCGCAGTTAAAAAGGATTTAACGGGGGACGCCAAATAGAAAAATGGAGCGCGGATGTTTGCGGAAAATCCGAAACCTGAAGGTCGGAATCCGAAACAAACAGGGCCAAATTTTTGAAAGCCGCGAAACGATTCTTTGCGCGCTGGCGAGCCACCGTTTTTAGAAATCCATCTCTTTGAATTTGTTTTGGATTTCGAGATTCGGAGTTCGGATTTTCAAAACGAAATGCGCGAGTGCGCTGACGTAAAAAACAAAAGTCCGCCAGAGAGCTGCGACAAAGAAGGTCGGACTACCGTTGCTGCCTTTCGGCCCTGGCGGGGTTCGTCTGCCTGCGATCCGCAGTCCCTGACGGAGCCCGGATTATTGGGGAGCACGGAAAGGATGACAAACGATTTCCAGAAAAAATCGCGAAACCGCTTGCTTTCGATTTTTGGGACGGATTAAAGGTGCCGTTCAGCGACCGAGCGCAGTGCGCCGGTTCTCCCTTACAAAACACCGACTTCCTCACACTATTCCCCGTCTTTCATGGCTAAAATTCTCCTAATTATTTCCGCGCTCGTGATTGCAGCGACCGCATATCTTGGATTCGCAACGAAGCAAAAAGTCGATGCGTTGCAGGGTGAACTTACGGACAAAAAGAAAGCGGTCGCTTCCCTTACGACGGATGTCAGCAAGGCAAAGGGAGCGCAAAAGAAGGCGGAGGAAGAACTCGTTGCGGCGAAAGCAGATCTTGAAGTGAAGGAGAAGGATCTCGCGGCGAAAAAAGTGGAGGTAGAAACCATCACGGCCAATCTCACCACATCCGCAGCCAAAGTTACGGAACTTGAGGCGAAGATTGCTTCCTTGGGGAACCCGGCTAATCCCAGCGACCCGGCCGTCGATGTTGAAAAAATTAAAGGCGAGATTGCCGAACTGAAAACCGCGAAATCCAAACTGGAGAGTGACCTTGCGGAGGCCATGCAAATCAAGGGTAGCTTGGAAAAGAACCTGGCGGATGAGCGATCCAAGGCGACGGCTGCGCAGAGCCTGGTTCAGGCTTATAAAAACGATTTCACGAAACCCGGCGTGACTGGCACTGTGCTGGCCTACAATCCCGGCTGGAATTTTGTGGTGCTCAGCATTGGCGACAAGCAGGGCCTCAAGTCCGGCAAGGAAATGGTCGTGACGCGTGATGGCCAAATGGTTGGCAAGGTTCGCGTGCGGACCGTCGAGCCGAGCACTTCGATCGGGGATGTGATTCCAAATACCGTTCCAAAGGGCCAGAGCGTTCAGCCCGGCGACCGCGTGATTTACGAGGGAGCCACCAAGTAAGAAGGTTGCCTGGGATTTCCACGGATGATTCGCCGGATTTTTGCGCTCGCGCTTTTGCTTGGAAGTCTTTGTTTTCTTTCGGGTTGCGCGAGCAATGAGCCGAAGGATCCGAATCGCGTGAGCAATATTCCGTGGAATCGTCCCGAGAAATGGGAAGGGCAGGGGCCGATGGGCGGCTTCAATCCGCAATCTGGCGGCGGTGGTGGATACTAGCGCTGCGGCCCGGCTGGTGAGCTGAGGTTTCCGTTTTGTGGCCGGGCGCATTCTCGTCATTCGCGGCGGCGCGATCGG
>JANLQB010000050.1:0-5569 GCA_031367565.1 Verrucomicrobiota bacterium | reverse complement strand
TAGGCGGCAAGATAGCCGTCCACGGTGCGTTCGTGGGTGAAACGCGCGACGTTTTGCAGACCGCGTCGGATCGTCTCTTCGCGCAGAGTTGGATGGTGAAGCAGCGCGTCGATGTGTGTGGCGAGCGTTTCTTCATCGTCGGGATGTGCGGTCAGCGCACTGTCTTCCACGATCTCGCCGAGTGAACCTTCCTTCGAGCAAACGACCGGGCACTGGCACGCCTGCGCCTCCAGTGGCGGCCAGCCGAAGCCCTCAAAGCGCGATGGGAAAAGGAAGACGCTCGCGATGTTGTAGAGCCCGAGGATTTGCGACTCCGTGAGTCGGCCCGGATTCACCACATCGTTTTCGAGTCGATGCTCGCGAATGAACGCGCGGTTTTCTTCCGATAAAATCCCGCTCCCAAGCACGAGCAGCGGTCGCGGCTGACCCGGTCGCACCCGTTCGATCATGCGCGCAAACGTCCGCAGGATGCCTTCCCAATTCTTGTACCAGCAATTCGCGCCGAGGTGGAAAACGATTGGGCGCGAGTCGTTGATTGGAGCCGCGAGCACCCGCGCTTCATCCGGTGCCACCGGATGCCAGCGCGAATCAAGACTCAGATGCACGACGGTCGAGCGCTCTTCCAACTTCGGCAGAAACCTCACCAAATCCCGGCGCGTGGAATGCGAGTCGCAAACGACATAATGCGACTTTGCGAGTCCGGTCAGGATCAGCCGTTGCAAAATTTTCCCGCTCCACGCCGTGCCGATTCCGGGAAATTCCCCCTGCGCGATCCGCACCGCGATGAGGTCGTGGCACGTCACCACATTTCGCCGTGCACCAGATGTGTGCAGGTAGAGCGCATTCGAGTGATCGCAGATGTGCAGCAGCTTCCCCGGTGCCGACGCAGCCTTCGCGGCCCGGCGCAGAGCGGGCTGGAAAAAGACATACTTGTCCACATAGCGAATCCACTTCCCCGCGTTCGCCCCGATGCGCGGCGGCGGGCGCAGCACGTTCACCTTCACGCCCTTTCCCAGAAGCTGCTCCGCGAGAAAGCGGTCGAAATTCAGCATGCTCCACTGCGCGTCGGGCTCGTAGTTGGCGAGGAGGGTGATGTGATCGACGGCGGGCATGCGGTGAAAGCGAACAGGGAGATACGCGGTCACGTGTGGCGCATCAATGTTTCAACAAACGCACGGTCCGCGCTTTCTCTGCGACCGTGACCGACCTGCCACGAGACATCCCGAACGGCCAGCGCGGAGGCTTTCCGCAAGCGCACCTCACCGCGCGGCTCAAGGCGCTGGCGCCTGCGGACGCGACGGTGACGGTCGCCTTTCACCGCGCTCTGCTTGCGGACTGCCATCTCCCGCATGAAACTAGTGCTTGAACCCTTCCTCACCACATCGTCGCGGCGTCGGGCTGGCGCTTGGCGCGGCGCTGTTGTTCGGCGCGAGCACGCCGGTGAGCAAGGTGCTGCTTCGGACAGTGGAACCGCTGTGGCTCGCGGGCCTGCTCTATCTCGGCTCGGGCCTCGGGCTGGCTGCGTGGACCGTCGTTCGCCGGTTGTGGCGCGTGGAGGCGACGGCGGAAGCGGCGCTGACGCGGAAGGATTGGCCGTGGCTGGGCGGGGCGATTCTGGCGGGCGGGGTCATCGCGCCGGTGCTGCTCGTGCTCGGGCTGCGCTTCACTCCCGCGTCATCAGCGTCGCTGCTGCTCAATCTCGAAGGCGTCATCACCGCCTTGCTCGCGTGGTTCGTCTTTCGCGAAAATTTCGACCGTCGCATCTTCGCCGGCATGGTCGCCATCGTCATCGGCGGGCTCGTGCTTTCGTGGGAAGGGCGGCTCACCCATGGCGTGCCGTGGGCCGCGCTGGGCATCGTCGGCGCGTGCTTTTGCTGGGCGGTGGATAATAACCTGACGCGCAAAGTTTCGGCCGCCGATCCCGTGCAGATCGCCATGCTCAAAGGCTTGATCGCCGGTTCGGTGAATGTCGCGCTCGCCTTCACCCTCGTGCCGACGAAGCCCGCGTGGGCCAGCGCGGCAATCGCGGGCGTGCTCGGCCTGCTCTCCTACGGCGTGAGCCTCACTTGCTTCGTCCTCGCGCTGCGGCATCTCGGCGCGGCGCGGACGGGCGCGTATTTTTCGACCGCGCCTTTTGCCGGGGCCGCACTTTCACTGCTTGCGCTGCAAGAAACTCCCACGCTGGGCTTCTGGCTGGCCGGCGTGTGCATGGCCGTCGGGGTATGGCTGCACCTCACCGAGCACCACGAGCACACGCACACCCACGAGTCGATGGGGCACGAGCATCTGCACATCCACGACGAGCACCACCAGCACGAGCACACCGCCGCTGATCCGCCCGGCGAACCGCACTCCCACGCTCATCGGCATACGCAACTCACGCACGCGCATCCGCACGCCCCGGATATCCACCACCAACACCGGCACTGACCCCGCCCTCGAAACCGCCGACATGGCGCGCATTCGGACGACGAGAAAAAGTAACGCGCACTTTTCCGTAACCGCGCGCGGCGGAGCCTGGTCTGTGAGTTCAATCCTCATAAAACCATATGCCCTACACCGGAATCGTCCTCGCCCTCGTCTTCGTTCACGCCGCCCTTTTTCTCATCCTGCTCGGCCACTGGGTCGCAGCGGCGGGCATGTGGCCGAAAGCCACGCGCGCCTTTGCTGATGTGTATGAACAGCGGCTCGTGCGCGCGGTGCTCGTCGGCGTTTTCACCTACGGCCCGCTCATCGCGCTGCTGCTTTTCAGCGGCAATGTGCCGAACCCGCTCTTCAAACTCGTCGCGCTCGTCGGCGGCTTTGGCGCGATCCTGTTCGGCTTCATCGGAACGTCGGGACTCGCGCTGCGCATCGGGCGCAATCTGAGTCCGGGCGCGGATCTCTGGCAGCAAGTGCTGCGCGGCGGGGTGATGCTCGCGCTGGTTTTCGTTACGCCATTTCTCGGCTGGCTCTTCCTCCTGCACGTCGGACTCGCCAGTGGCTTCGGCGCGTTTCTGCTCACGAAGCCCTGGAAGTCAAAAGCAGTCGAACCGCTCACCGTCCCGCAGCCGGTGGTCATGCCCGAAATCCCCGTTTCCGCCACCGCTTCGTTCTCGTGAAAAAGACTTCGCGCCGCGAATTCATCGCCGCCGGGACCGGCGCCATCGCGATGAGCGCGCTCATCTTCAAAAGCGCGCAGGGCTTGCTGGGCCAAGGTGCGCAGTACTTCGGACAGGGTCTTCAGCGCCCGCTCGATGGTCCGCTCACGCCGTCCGCCGCGACAGACATCGACTCGGTGGCGCACGCGCTGAATCGCTTCACGTTCGGCCCCGGCCCCGGAGATTACGCGCGGGTTTTCACGATGGGCATCGGAGCGTTCTTGGAGGAGCAACTCGCGCCGGAAAAAATCGAAGACGGCGCCTGCGAGCGAGCGGTTTCGCGTTTCGGCGAATGCTGGTGGGAACCCGTCGGCGAGGCTTACGACGAGGACGATGAGGCGCTCTCGCCGCTGCTGCGTCGCGTGGCTCTGTTGCGCGCGATTTACAGCAGGCGTCAGCTTTTCGAGGTGATGTGCGAGTTTTGGAGCGATCATCTCAACATCGATCCGGGCAAGGGTGACTGCCGATACGTGAAGATCAGCGACGATCAGAAAGTGATCCGCGAAAATGCGCTGGGAAATTTCGGAGCGATGATTCGGGCGAGTGCCAAAAGCCCGGCGATGCTTTGGTATCTCGACGGGCGCGCGAACACGAAATCGACGCCCGGAGAAAAGCCGAACGAAAACTACGCGCGCGAGCTCATGGAGCTGCACACGCTCGGCGTCCACGGCGGCTACACGCAGCAGGATGTGATGGAAGTCGCGCGCTGTCTCACCGGCTGGACGATCCTCGCGAAAAAGGACGACGGCTTCTCCGGCAAACTTCTCAAGCCGATGAAAGACCGCGCCAAAGTCGTCTTTCGTAAAGAGGCACACGACGACGGCGCGAAAAGCGTGCTCGGCCAGGAAATCCCCGGCGGCCTTGGCGAAGGCGATCTGGATCGCGTCGTGGACATTGTCACGACCCATCCCGGCACCGCGCAATACATCGCCTCGAAACTGTGCGTGCGTTTCATCTCCGACGAGCCGCGGCCGTCCGCAGTGGATGCGGTCGCGCGCTCGTTCACGGAAAGCAAAGGCGACATCAAGACGGTGCTGCGCGCGCTCTTCGCAACGCCCGAGTTTCACGCCTCGGCGGGTGCAAAGTTTAAGCGGCCATTTCATTTCATCGTGTCCGCCTTGCGCGCGACAAACGCGGAAACAGACGCGGATCGCGGCGTGGAAAAATATCTCGAACGCATGGGCCAGGTGCCCTTTCGGTATCCAACGCCCGACGGTTATCCCGCCCGCGCTTCGCACTGGCTCGCGACGCTGCCGTGGCGCTGGAAATTCGCCCTCGCCCTCTCCAACAACCGCATCGAAGGCACGCGCATCGACCGCAAGACGCTGGAGCAAAAACTCGGCGGCAATGCCGCGCTGATCGCCTCCCTGCTCAATCGCCAGCCCATCGCAGACGAAAGCGATGCCTTCCAGAAATCCGGCGACGGCCTTGCGCTGATGCTCGCGTCCCCCGCCTTTCAACGCTGCTGAGTAAGAAGTGAGCAGTAAAAAGTAGTCCGTAAAAAGTTTCCGATCCGAACAACTGCCCACTGCCCACTGCCCACTGCCCACTGCCCACTGACTACTGACTACTTCTGACTCCGCACCCACTCCGATGAATACTGTCGCCAACATTTCCACCACGCGCGATGACGGGCGCACCCTCGTCGTCGTCTTCCTCCGCGGCGCTGCCGATGGCCTCACGCTCGTCGCGCCGATCGCCGACGACAACTACCACAAATTCCGCCCGCGCCTCGCCGTGAAAGCGAAGGACGCCGTGCGGCTCGATGACACGTTCGGTTTTCACCCTAATCTCCGCGCGCTCGAACCCGCGTGGAAAGATGGCGACCTCGCGATCATCCACGGCGCGGGCGGCGAAAGTGATTCGCGTTCGCACTTTGAAGCGCAGGACATGATGGAGCACGGCGGTCTCGCCGCCGGCGGATGGCTCGCGCGTTTTCTCCGCGCTCGCGGCCCGTCGCAAAGCCCGCTGTCTGCCGTGGCGCTGTCCGCAACGCTGCCCGAATCGCTCTCCGGCGCACCGAGCGCGGCGGCGCTGCAATCGCTGGAAGAGTTCGCCATTTCCAAGAAGGGCGAGGGAAACAGCGAGGCGTTCACCCGCGAGCTGCGCCGGCTTTACGAATTGGAAAACGGTCCCGTGAAATCCGCAGCAGCGGCGACGTTTGAGGCGCTGCACCGGATCGAGTCGATCGACGCAAAAGCGCAGCCCGCGAATGGCGCGATCTACGACGAAAAGGATTATTTCGCGCAAGGCCTGCGGCAAGTCGCACAGCTCGTCCGCGCCGAGGTCGGCCTCGACGCCGCGAGCGTCGATCTTCACGGATGGGACACGCATTTCACCCAGCAATCCGGCATCGAACCGCTGATGCTCCGCCTTGCAAATGGCCTCGCCGCTTTCCGCAAAGACCTCGGCGAACGCATGGCGACGAC
>JANLQB010000048.1:0-4023 GCA_031367565.1 Verrucomicrobiota bacterium | reverse complement strand
CGATCTCGAAATCATCCTGCACCTCGTGAAGTCGCCCGTGCAAAGCATCGACGCCGTCGGCGTGCCCGTGCTGAGCACCGGCGAGGACATCGCGAATGTGCGGCTGCGTTTTGCAAACGGCTGCGTCGTGAACATCACCGCCAGCCGCATCAGCCAGGATCGCCTCCGCAAAATCCGCGTTTTCCAGCAGGACGCTTACCTCTCGCTCGACTACCAAAAACAGGAGGGCTACCTGCTCCGCCTCGCGCGCGACGATGAAAAGGAAAGCTCCTTCCTCGGCAAAATCCTCGGCGTCGCGACCGACTCCTCGATCGTCACCGAATTCGCCGGACGCCGCATCGTGCGAGAGCCCGTGGCGATCGATAAAGGCGAGCCGCTGAAACGCGAACTCGCCGCCTTCCTCGAATGCGCCCGCGCGGGGGCGCAGCCGAAAGTGAGCGGAAGCGAAGCGACGGCGGCGCTCGATCTCGCCCTCGAAATCACGCGGCTCATCGAAGAACAGAATCGCGCGCACGCTGGCTAGCAAAGGGTGGAGCATGCTCCACCGCGGAATCACCGTCGCGGAATCTCCACGACCTTCCCAGCCGCCGCGATCCAGACACGATCGTCGGCTTCGCGTTCGATAATTTGCAGGCCGGTGAATTCTCCGAATGCAGGCAGCACAAGCGCGCCGCGCCGGAGCCAGAAACACGGGAGGCGCAGCTTTCGTTCGCGTGCTTTTCCGATCGTGGTACCGGGGTGCAGATGTCCGCAAAGCGTGAGCGCGCCGATTTTTTCCGGGGGAAAATGCGCGACTGAAAAACTGCCAGCGCGCTCACCTTCGCAGAGAATCTCCGCACCAGGCAGCCACTCACTCCACGGGATGTGGCGGTCGTGATTTCCGGGAACAATGCGCCAGTGCAATTGCGAATGCGCGTCGCGCCACGCGGTCAACGCGCGCTCAATGCCGCACGTGCGGGCGTGAAAAACGTCACCGAGGATCACGAGCGATTCTGCGGCGGTATCGGCAACCAGCCGCGAGAGGCGCGAGAGGATCGTGGCGTCGGGACCGTCTGGAAGCGCGAGGCCGGCGGCGCGGAAGACGGTCGTTTTTCCAAAATGCAGGTCGGCGATGAACAGCGTGCGCGCCGCTGGATCAAAGGCTGCCCCGTCGGGAAGCAGTTGCAGCGCGTGTCCTTCGATCTCGATTTCCATGCGTTAGCGCGCGGCGGTTTCGAGCTCTTCCAGCATCCGCGCGAGCGTGGCCGCAGGGTCTTCAGTATCGACGGAATGGGAGATGCGATCGGCCCACAGCGGGAAGGCGAGCGGTGTGAGACGTTCGCATTTTACGAGAACGATTTGGCGCTGCTGCATGGATTCCATCGTTTCGCGGAGGCGCGTGAAGTCCATCTGTCTTTCGAGCACTTCGCGCTGCGATTGTTCCATCAGCAAGTTTGCCGGGTCGTAGCGCGCGAAGACGTCGTAGAGCAGGCCACTGCTGGCTTGCAGCGATTTCATGGTCGGTGGCGCGCCGGGCGAACCGCTCATGATGAGCCCGGCGACGCGCGCGATTTCGCGGAAGTGGTGGCGGCCGAGTTCAGCGGCGTTCACGGACGCGAGCACGTCTTCGAGGAGGTCGTCCGGGGAAAGCAGGTCGCGCCATTCGGCTTCGGTGAGTTCGAGCCGCGTGCGTCCGTGGAGTTCGACGCCGTAGTCATTCGGCGTGACGCGCAGCGTGAGCGGCGCCGCTTTTCCCAAGCGGTAGCCGAGCAGCGTGCCGAGCGCGCCATTCACGAGTCGGCCAGCGAAGGGATAAACGTAAAGATGATGCCCGTCGCGCGTCGCTGTTTGTTCGATGAGCAATTCATCCGGGCGCGGCACTACGGACCATTTCGCCTGCACGCGCAGGATCGGCGCGACTTTCACCATCTCAGGCGAAGGGTCCGCCCGACCTTCGCGAAAACGCAGCAGCTTTTCGCCGACTGCGGCGGACAGCTCGGAAGAGAGCGGACTCTTCCCGCCCTGCCACGATGGGATTTCCCCGCGCGCTTTCTTTTTCGACGGCACCTGCACGGTCGCGACGAGGCCGTACACGCGCACGAGTTCCCAGCAGCGTCCGCCGAAGATGAAACATTTCCCCGGCTTGATCCCCGCGATGAACCACTCCTCCACGCTCCCGAGACTGCGCCCATTTTTCAGCCGAAGCGCCACGCCCGCGCCTGCGACGATCGTGCCGATATTCATCCGGTGAATGCGCGCCATCTTTTCATCCGTGAGCCGATGCAGGCCGCTCTCGTCGCGCGTGACTTTGCGATATTGCGGGTACGCGTGCAGTGCTCCGCCGGTCGTGATGAACGTGAGCACCCATTGCCACTCCTCATCCGTGATCGTGGCGAAAGCGTGTGTGCCGCGGACTTCGGCGAGCATTTCCGCCGCGCGAAATCCGCTGCCGAGCGCGACGGTGACGAGATGCTGCGCGAGAAGATCGAGCGGCTTTTGCACAGGGCGTCGGACTTCGATCCGGCGCGCGTTCATCGCTTCGCGGGCGGCGGAAAACTCGATCAGCTCCAGCGCATTCGTCGGCACGCCGAGCACGCGACTCACCGCTCCGGGCTGATGCCCGCTGCGTCCGGCGCGTTGCAGCAGACGCGCGATTCCTTTTGGGCTGCCCACTTGCATCACCTGCTCCACGGGCGAAAAATCCACGCCGAGATCGAGGCTGGACGTGCAGACCACACATTTCACGGAGCCATCGCGAAGCCGCTGTTCGGTGATTTCACGCTCGTCGCGGTCGATGGAGCTGTGATGCATCGCGAGCACGTCAGCCCAATCGGGCCGCGCTTCGATCAATTCCTGAAACCAGATCTCCGTCTGTGAGCGGGTGTTCGTAAAAAGCAGCGTCGTCTGCGCCGCTTCGATGCGCTCGATCACTTTGCCGACGAGCTTCACGCCGAGATGTCCGCTCCACGGAAACGTCTCCACGTCCTCCGGCATCAGCGTCTCGACTTCGATGCGCTTGCGATCTTTGCCGTGGATCATCCGCCCTTCCACCGCGTGACTTCCGAGCAGTACACGCATCGCTTCGTCTAAATTACCGATCGTCGCGGAAAGTCCCCAGATGCGCAGCGCGGGGGAAAGCGCACGCAGCCGCGCGAGACAAAGCTCCGTCTGCACGCCGCGCTTTGAGCCGAGCAGTTCGTGCCATTCATCGACAACGACTGCGCGCAGACCGGCCAATTGCGCCACGCGCGTTTCATCCGTGAGCATCAGCGACAAACTCTCCGGCGTGGTCACGAGCGCGAAAGGCGGCTTCAGCTTCTGCCGCGCCCGCACCGAACTCGAGGTATCGCCCGTCCGCGCCTCGACGCGTCTTTTCACTCCCAAGCCATCCATCGCCTCCTGCAAACTGCGCACCGTATCCGCCGCGAGCGCCCGCAGCGGCGTGATCCACAGCACGCGCAATCCGTCTTCGCCGCCGGATTCCGTCGCCGGTCCCATCCACGCCGCGAGCGTTTTTCCGAGACCCGTCGGCGCGTGGATGAGACCGCTTTCCCCGTGCGCATAAGCCGCCCAAGCTTCGCGCTGAAAGGGCAGCGGCTTCCATCCGCGCGACGCAAACCACGCGCTCGCGCGGCGGCGAGTGGCGGCGTGGACTTTGGGCTTTGGCGGCAGCATGTGAACGCGTAAGAGGAAACGAATGTCCGCAACCGCAAGCCGTATCTCACCTCGCAACGCATGAAGCTCTATCTCGTGGCCGGCGAGGCGAGCGGCGATGCGCGCGGAGTGGAACTGATGTGGGCGTTGCGCGAGCGCGATGCGACGCTGGAATTTTTCGGCGCAGGCGGACGCGAGATGCGCGCTCTGGCGGGCGGCGATTTTGTGGATTGGGCGGAGGAGGCGGTCGTCGGGCTGTGGGATGTGCTGAAGAAATACGGATACTTCAAAGCGCAGTTCGACCGCATGCTCGCGGACATCGCACGCGTCGGTCCGGCGGCGCTCATCCTCATCGACTACCCCGGTTTCAACCTGCGCCTCGCCAAAGCC
>JANLQB010000967.1:0-6331 GCA_031367565.1 Verrucomicrobiota bacterium | reverse complement strand
AGGGTGCGATCTAGATGGCGGACGATGGTGTTGAGGTCGGGCATGGCTATTGGAGCGAGGAGACGAAGGCGAGGAGGTCGGCGGCTTCTTGCACGGTGAGGCTTTGCAGGAGGCCTTCGGGCATGAGTGAAATGGCGGTGGTCGTGGCTTTTTCGATTTGGTCGGCGGGGATTTTTCGGCTCTCTCCACCGGCGAGTTTGAGGGTGATTTCGCTCGCCGTTCGCGCGGCGATGAAGCCGGAAAGCGTGTCGCCTTTTTTTAAGGCGACGGTGGCGAGGTGCCATTGCGGCTCGATGATTTTGGCGGGCTGCAGGATTTGTTCGAGCAGCTTCGGGCGTTCGTATTTCGCGGCGATGTGCGTGAGTTCGGGGCCGAAGTCGATGCCGGCATCGCCTGCGCGATGGCACGCTGCGCAGATCGCGGTGAAGAGCGTTTTTCCGCGTGCGGCGTCGCCGGTGAGGGCGAGGAGGGAGTCGGCCTGGATGTCGGGACCGAGGACTTTTCGGCGTTGGGATTCGGGGAGGAAACGCGCGAAGAGTTCGCGCTGCATCGGATCGGTGAGCGCGGCTCCGGTGCTGATGGCTTGGGCACGTGCGGGGCCTTTCAGCGTGCCGTCGATGATGCCGAACGCGCACGCAAGCGGGGAGCCAGTGATGGGTTCACTGTCGCGTTTCATCGAAGCGATCCAATCGCGCACGAGCAGCAGACCGCGATCGTCGATGAGTTTTCCGCCGAGATACGGCATGTGTCCGCGGCCTGCGGTGGCCATGCGGTAAAGGAGCACGCTGCGATACGGGTCGCCGGGCGCGATGATGCGCGCATTCGGAATTCCGAGATCGCCTTGCACGGGCTTCACGTCGATGAGGCGGGCGTCGGCGAGCGGCGTGTCGATCGTCAGCCGACTTGGCACCGAGCCGCCGCCGCCGAAGCGATGGCATGTCGCGCAATTCGTGTGGAGATACGAGCGGGCGCGCATTTCGAGATCCGCGTTGGCGTCGTGCGGATCGGCGACCTTCGGCTCTTCGGGCGGGAGGTTCAGGCGCTGGAGGAGTTCGAGCGGGTCGCCTGCGGCGGCGATGAATTTTCGATCGAGTTCGGCGGTGGAAAAACCGGGCGTGAAGTTGTTCCACATGTTGTGGCAGCGCAGGCATTCGGCGCGGGCGAAGAAGTGCCACGGCTGCCGCAGCGCGCCGCTGGGTTCGGCGGGATCTTTGATGTCGAAAGTCGCATCGGCTCCGTCGGCAAGGACGAGTTCGGCGTCGGTTTGCGCGTCGTTCCAGCGGTAGCTGTAGGCGGCCCACTGGATGCCGTCGAAGTGCATGATCTGCGTCTCGACTTTGCGCGTGGTCGCGGGATTTCCGCGCTCGGTTTCGAGCGTGTAAGTTTTCGCGAGCACGGCGTCATCCGGGAAAACCCACCGGCCCAGCCCCATCACGCCGAGTTCCTTTTTCGCGAGCGTGATGTTCTCGTTTCCGGGCAGGGCGAGCCAGCGTTCCGAGGTCGCGTGGTCGGCCCAGCGCGGGGCGTGCGTTTTGAAAGGGACGACGCCGGGCGCGGGCGTTTGCTTTTTCACATCGGCGAAAAGCCCGCTCTCGCTGAGCCGTCGCGGGAACTGCGAAACCTTGCCGGCATCAGGATTGCGCGCGAACCGCCAGAGCCCGCCGTTCGCGTAATCGGCGGTGATGATTTCCCCATCCGGCGCGACGCCGAAGACGATCGGCTCCAGATTGCTGCGGCAAAGCTCCGTGCTTTTCCCATCGCGCAGCGCCCAGAAAGTGCCGAGCTGCCAGTCGCCGTAGAGGTAGTGGCCATCCAGCTCGGGCAGCTTTTTGCCGTAATACACTTCGCCGCCCGTGACGCTCGCCGCTTCCTTGTGCGAATGCACAAAAGTCGGCGGCAGGATCGGCGACGGTCCGCGCACGCGATCGGGCCGCACCTCCTGCTTGCCGCCTTCCGTGATGCTCCAGCCGTAGTTCCCGCCGCGCTCGACGCGGTCGATCATTTCCCAAAGTTCCCACCCAACATCGCCGACCCACAGCGCGCCGTTTTTCTGATCGAAAGCAAGGCGCCACGGATTGCGAAACCCGTACGCCCAAACCTCGCCGCGCGCGCCCGGCGTGTTGACAAATGGGTTGTCCTTCGGAATGCCGTACGCGCGGCCTGCGTCGGGGTGATCCACGTCGATGCGCTGCACGCTCGCGAGCACATCGCCGATGTCCTGCCCAGTCGCGCGCGGGTCCGGCGGATCGGGATCGGCGGTATCGCCCGCAGCGACGTAGAGCATTCCATCCGGGCCGAAGCGCAGGCCTCCGCCGTTGTGCCCGCCGCTCATCCAAGAGTAGATCGTCTTCCCGCTCGCGAGGTCGATCCGCGGCGGATTTTCCTCCGTCACGCGAAAGCGCACGATCAGCGTGCCGTCTTCGCGATTCTTTTTTCCGCGGCCGTCGAGGTTTAGCCAGACGAACACGAAGCGATTTTCCGCAAAGCGCGGATGGAACGTGAACGCGAAGCTGTCCGCCGCTTCGGGATGGAATTTTCGGACGTCGCCGAAGAAGTCCGCTTTCTCGCAGCCATCATCATTCGCGAGCGAAAAGAGTTCCCCTTTCAGCGTGGAAACGACGAGCCGATCCGTGCCGGGAATCACCGCGACATCCATCGGTTTCTCGAACGTGATCTTCGGAAACGCGCGCTCGACTCGATACGGCGACGGCGGTTCGGGTGAGCCGTGGATTTTCGACGAAGTCCACGGCACTCGCTCGGCTGCGGAGCAGATCGAGACGAGCTGGAGCAGCAGTGGGGAAAAGGCGGACAGCGTTTTGGCGTTCATCGCGCTCCGACGAATAGGCGAGCGCGCACGAAACGAAAGCTTTCAAAATGCCCCGCATTTCAGGCAAGCAAGAGACGCGTGAAGACGAACCATTTCATCTCTCTGTTCGGGCTGCTGCTCCTCAACGGCTGCTCCATGATCGATCGCGGCGTGGTCGTCGCGAAAGGGCATCGCGAAAACGCGGCGATGAGCCCGCCGATCGACTACTACTGGGTGGATGTGCTCGGGGAAAATCGTGCAGGCGAGGCGAAGACGGAGCGCGTGCAGTTGTTCAAGTCGGACTGGGATCGCTACCAAGAAGGCGACCGCATTTCGCCGCATGATTACGACATGATCGGCGCGACCAAGTCGCTCGGCGATTCCGTGAAAAAGCTCGCCAGGATCAAGGCGGAGCCGACCCCGCCTCCCGCAACGCCCGAGCCTGCCCCACGCGAAAACCCACCGGCGCGCAAAAAATCTCCGCCAACGCCCACCCCGGTTCCCGTCGCAAAACCGGCCACTCCGCGTCCACACCCGAAACCGGAAACCGAAGCGACACGGGCCGCAAAGCTTCGTAACGCAGAAGCGCACGCGTTGGAAGATCCCGCGGTGCGTGAATTGAAGAAGAAAATCTACGGCGTGAAAACGGACGAGGAACAAGCCGCCGCGTATCGCGAATATCGGAGCGGGCTCTACCAAAAGATGCGCGAGCTGGAGCCGTCGCTGAAGGATCGCATCGACCAGACGGAGCGCGCGGCTGGGCAGCGGTAGCGGGATTTTTTGCCGCATTTTTGGCAGGTGTTTGGAGTGGTCGAGTTCAGGGTGTCTGCCCGCTCCCTGAGACGAGCGCCGCAAATTGTTACAGACTTTCAGTAGAAAATGGGAGCGCTCCGCGGCGGACGCAGAACGTTCCCGGTGGAAGTCCGACTGGCGGGGAGAAATTCGTTGACGCCCTTCGCGGGCTGCCGATAGCTTCCGGCCCCACAAAAACCGACAGAATAATTCAAAAAAAATCCTGCCTGCGTGGCTAAAACGTCTCGAAAATCCGATTTTCCGACGGTCTGCGCGGGCACTTTTTATCTATGGCCGAAGAACTTTCATACGTGCTCGTCACTCCTTACTCGATTCGCAAATCGCGAACCGGGGGCATTGTCGCGCGCCTGATCTCGCGGACGGGATTGGATCTGGTTGCGGCACGGATGTTTGCGCCGAGTGCGGAGTTGGTGGCGAATTACGCGGCGGGCATCGTTTCTGATCCCGACCCGACGCATCGCGCGACGCAGGAGCTGATTAAGAAATACGTGCTGAAAAACTTCACGGCTTCGACCGGCACGAAGCCACGCGTGCTGATGCTCGTGTTCAAAGGCGAGGATGCGGTCGGCAAGCTGAAGGCGACCGTGGGGCACATCGTGAATGAGCGGACGAGCGGCGAGACGATTCGCGACACTTACGGCGACTACATGGAGGATGCGAACGGCGAGGTGACTTACTTCGAGCCGGGCGTGCTCGCGCCGCCGGATGAGGCCAGCGCGAAGACGGATTTGCTGCTTTGGGCGTCGTATTCCGACGAGGACGGCGGGCTGCTCGATGAAGCGATTCAGTTCTCGGCCGGGTCGAAAGCCGAGAAGACGCTCGTGCTCATCAAACCGGACAATTTCCGCTTCCCGAACGCGCGTCCCGGCGGCGTGATCGACCTCTTTTCCCGCACGGGCCTCTACATCATCGCGTGCAAAGTGCATCGCATGAGCGTGGCGCAGGCCGAGGAATTTTACGGGCCGGTGCTCGCGGTGTTGCAGGATAAATTGCGCGAGCGCACCGGCGAAACCGCGGCGAAATTTTTCAGCGAAGACTCGGGTATTCCGGTCGGCCAGGAAGTCGCCGCTCAGCTCGGCGAAGTGCTCGGCCCGATCGCGGGGCGCGAGAATTGGGAACAGATCGTGAAGTTTATGGCCGGGCTGAAACCGAGCGATTGCTCCGCGGACAAACGTCACGAGCCGGGCTCGGAAAAGTGCATCGCGCTTTGCTACCAGGGCGTGGATGCCGTCCGCAAAATCCGCGAGGTGCTCGGCCCGACCGATCCCGCGAAAGCGCCTCCCGGCACGATCCGCAAAGAGTTCGGCTCGACCATCATGGTCAACGCCGCGCACGCCTCCGATTCCCCGGAAAATGCCGCCCGCGAAATGGGCATCGTCCAAATCTCCGAGAACAACCTGAAACCCTTGATCGAGTCGTGGTTCGCCAAAAAGTAGCGCGCCACTTTTCAATCTGAAATCTTAAATCTTAAATCTGAAATGACCATGGAACTCGCCCAACGCGCCACGATTCTCACGCCATCCCTCACCCTCTCCATCGACTCGAAAGCCAAAGCCATGAAGGCCGAAGGTCTCGACGTTTGCAGCTTCGGAGCCGGCGAGCCGGACATCGACACGCCCGAGCATATCAAGAACGCCGCTAAGGCCGCGATCGAAGCGGGTTTTACGAAATACACGCCCAGCTCCGGCATCCCCGAACTGCGTCAGGCGATCTCCGAAAAATTCGCCGCCGACAACAAGCTCAACTACAAGCCCTCGCAGGTCATCGTGAGCTGCGGCGCGAAACATTCCTGCTACAACGCGATCCTCGCGACCTGTCAAACTGGCGATGAAGTCATCATCCCCGCGCCCTACTGGCTGAGCTACCCGGAGATGGTGCGCCTCGCGGGAGCCGATCCCGTTTTCGTGCAGACGAAAGAATCGAACGGCTGGAAAATGACTGCCGAGGAATTTCAAGACGCGATGACCCCGCGCACGAAAATGGTCATCATCAACTCGCCCGGCAATCCCACCGGCGCGGTCTATACCCGCGCGGAACTCGAAGCGATCACCGAAGTCTGCGTCGATGAAGACATCTTCATCCTCTCCGACGAAATCTACGAGAAGCTCACTTACGACGGCGCGGAGCACGTCAGCACCGCTTCTCTTTCGCAAGCGGTGTACGATCTCACGATCACCGTGAACGGCTTCTCCAAAGCCTACTCGATGACGGGCTGGCGTCTCGGCTACCTCGGCGCGCCTGAGCAAATCGCGAAAGCGATCGACGCGATCCAAAGCCACAGCACCTCGAACCCGACCAGCTTTGCGCAAAAAGGCGGACTCGCCGCGCTGAAAGGCGATCAGCAGCCGGTGACCGATATGCGCGAGGAATTCGACATGCGGCGCCAATACATGCTGAACCGCCTCAAAGGCATCGACCGGGTCACCGTCGTTGAGCCAAAGGGCGCATTCTACATTCTCGCGAACATCAGCGGCCTAGGGCTCAACTCGACCAACTTCGCCGACCGTCTGCTCAGCAAACATCACGTCGCCGTGGTCCCCGGCATCGCCTTCGGCGACGACCGCACGATCCGCTTCAGTTACGCGACGAGCATGGACATCATTAAGAAGGGCCTCGATCGGTTCGAGGAGTTCTGTAAGACGCTGTAAGTCAGGGAGCGGCGTGCGTCCCGCCGCCGACCCGAAGACAAACGCGAAGCGCCAATTCTTTTCC
>JANLQB010000136.1:0-5901 GCA_031367565.1 Verrucomicrobiota bacterium | reverse complement strand
GCTTCCCGCGCACTCCAAAGATCACTCCGGTCGCGGATCGCGCGAGAGCAAGGCGGCGAGCGCGTCTTTGGCTGAAGTCGCCCCGTCCAGCAACGCGTGCATCTGGTCGATGATCGGCGTCTCGATGCCGTGCGTGCGGGCGCATTCAAACGCGCTGTAAGTCGTGGGCACGCCTTCTGCCACCATGCGCATGGAGCCCGCGATTTCGCTCAGCGTTTCCCCGCGACCGAGCCGCTCGCCGACGCCGCGATTGCGGCTGTGTTTGGAAAAGCAAGTGACGATGAGATCGCCGATGCCGCTCAAGCCTTGGAACGTCTCACGCCGACCGCCGAGCGCGACGCCGAGCCGCGTCATTTCCGCGAGCGCGCGGGTCACGAGCGCGGCCTTCGTGTTGTCGCCGAGGCCGAGGCCGTCGCTCACGCCGGCGGCGAGGGCGAAGATATTTTTTAGCGCGCCGCCGAGTTCCACGCCGGCCACGTCTTCATTCGTGTAAGTGCGAAAGGCGGGCGTGCTGAACACGCGCTGGAGCCGCTGCGCGACGGCGGAATCCGTGGCACCGATCACGACCGCCGTGGGCGCACGCCGCGCGACTTCCTCCGCATGGCTCGGTCCGGAAAGCGCGGCGACCTGGTGCTTCGGAAATGATTCCGCCACGAGTTGGCTCATACGCAGGCCGGTGCCGCGCTCCACGCCTTTCGTGCAGGTCAGCAGCACCGCATCATCGCGCAAGGCGACACCGGCGAGCCGCGCGGAGACTTCGCGCGTGGCCTTCGACGGCGTGGCGAGCACGAGCAGATCGCACGAAGTCAGCTTCGCGAGTTCGCCCGTGTAGCGAAACGACTCAGGCAACGGCACGCCCGGCAGATACACCACGTTTTCACGCTTCTCCCCGATCGCCGCGATCTCCTTTGCGTCGTGCCCCCAAAGCGTGACCGGCACGCCGCTTTCGCCGAGCACGAGCGCGAGCGCCGTTCCCCAGCCACCTGCGCCGACGATTCCGATGTGGGTAAAACTCATTTTGTTGGGGTGGGGGTGGTGGTTTTGCCAAAGCGATTCTCCGTGCCCGCGACGAGACGCCGGATGTTTTCGCGATGCCGTCGTAAGACCAAAATCGCCGCCACACACGCGAAGTAAAAATAAGCCCAGCCATGAACGGCTCCGGCGAGATTTCGCGGCCAGAAAAACATCAGCCCGATGACCGTGACCGGCAGCGCCACTGCCGCCACGAGCGACGCGAGCGAGACGTAGCGCGACACCTTAAAAACGACGCCCCAAATCGCGAACACCATGAGCGCCGCGAGCGGCATCATGCCGAAGATGACGCCCAGCGAAGTCGCCACCCCCTTGCCACCTTTGAAGCGCAGCCACACGGGGAAATTGTGCCCGAGAATGCAGCCGATCGCCGCCGTGATCCCCGCGAAACCCGGATCGAAAAAGTCGATGCGCTCCTTCAAATGCGGCAACTCCACATGCACCGCCCAATGCGCCGCGAGGTATTGCCCGAGTGCCACCGCGATCCACCCTTTTCCCAAATCACACGCAAACGTCAACAGCCCGAAATTTTTCCCCATCACGCGCCACACATTCGTCGCGCCGATGTTCTTGCTGCCGTGCTCGCGGATGTCGATCCCCTGCGATCTGCCCACGAGCAGCCCGAACGGGAGCGAGCCTAGCAGATAGGCGATCAGGGCGATGAAAGCGATGACGAGAGCCATTTGCGCTTCAGACGATCCGCGCTTTCACCTGCGCCAGCAACTTAGCGACTTGCGCGACATCTTCGCGCAACTCCGGCCACTTCGGTTCTTCCAAATCGAAGCCGGGATAGCGCGCGGAAAAATAAACTTCCGCGTAAGCCGCGACCAACGGTTTGAATTCGAGGGCCATGGCGGAGTCTTTCGTCAAAAGTTCCTGTGCGAGGACTTCGAGATCATGCGTTTTAACGAGCACCCACCCCAACCGAATCAACTCGGCCTTCAGCACCTTCTCGATGACCTCCGCGAGTTTCCCACGACAGAGTTCGTAGGAAAGCTCGCGGCGCGCGAGTTCAGCGATGCCGGTGAGATCGGACTCGGACATCCAGATCCAGTCCGCTGGATTGCTGGAGTCAGTTTTCCGAGGCAATGGGGACTCCTTCGCTCAGGACCGTTTGAAAAAAGTGATCGCCCGCCCCCTTTTTCTCGGCGAGGCGCTGAGAGGTAATCGGCAGGAGTGTGAACGGCGGATGCGGCCAGACATCCCAGATCGCGAGGCGAAATTTTTCCGCCGCCGCAAGCTGCCGCTCAGCTCCGTCGGCCACGAGACACAGATCGACATCGCTGTCCGGGCGGGCTTCGCCACGCGCGTGGGAGCCGAAGAGATACACGGCCCGCAGTGGCATCACGCGGTCCATCGCTTCGAGACAGCGGGCGAGCGTTTCGCGCTGGCCTTGCAGCGAGGGTGGAAGGTTTTCCAAATGCAGTTTCACAGGGTCAGAAATTAGGCGCGCGCTTTGCCGGTCACAAGACGCCGTTTCGCACCGAGCACGTCCTCGATCTTCCCGAGCGGCAGCGTGTTCACCACGTCGTCGCGTGTGAGCCAGCCTTTGCGGGCGGCTCCGATTCCGAACCACAGATGGTCGAGTTGCGCGGGGTGATGCGCGTCGGGATTGATCGAGCATTTCACGCCTTTTTCCTTCGCGAGCGGCCACCAGCGCCAATCCATGTCGAGTCGCCACGGGCTGCAATTTAGCTCGATGATCGTGCCGGTCGCGGCGGCGGCTTCGATGATCGCGGGGATATCGACGGCGTAGGGCTCGCGCGAGAGGAGGAGGCGACCGGTGAGGTGGCTGAGCATGGTCACGTAGGGATTTGAGATCGCCTTGATGATGCGTGTGGTTTGCTCGGCTTCGGGGAGGTTGAAGACGTTGTGGACGCTGGCCACGCAGTAGTCGAGTTGGGCGAGGATTTCGTCGGGAAAATCGAGCGAACCGTCTTTGAGAATATCGACCTCGCTGCCGGTGAAGATTTTGAAGCCGGGTCCGTGCGCTTCGTTCATCGCGTGAATCTCGGCGACTTGCGCGAGCAGGCGATCGGCGTCGAGGCCATGCGCCTGGAAGGAGGATTTCGAGTGATCGGCGATGCCAAGATATTGCAGGCCGAGTTCTTCCGCGGCGGCGGCCATGTCGGCCAGAGTCCCGCGCCCGTCGCTCGCCGTCGTATGATTGTGAAATGTGCCGCGCAGGTTCTCTTTTTCGATCAAGCGCGGCAGCGTGTGATTTTCTGCCGCCGCGAATTCCCCGCGATCTTCGCGCAACTCCGGCTCCACATAATCGAGTCCAAGCGCGCGATAAAGATCGTGCTCCTCGCGAATTTTGGGAATCGGCTCCGCCTCCGCCGCCTTCGACTTTCGCCCCTCGACCTTCGACGCCTCCTCCAGTCGGTATTCGTTCAGCGTCCAGCCCCGCGCAAGTGCGCGCTGGCGCATGATGATGTTGTGCTCCTTCGAGCCCGTGAAATAGTTCAGCGCAAAAGGAAACTCCTCATCCTTCACCACGCGCAGATCAGCCTGGATGCCTGATTTCAGCCGCACGCTCGATTTCGTCGGACCGTGTGCGATCACACTTTCCACCATCTCGTGATGCACAAAAAAGTCGGACACCGCCGCCGGCTCCTTGGTGGAAACGAGAAAGTCGAGATCGCCGACGATTTCCTTCCGCCGACGGTAGCTCCCGCACACGTTCACGCGATTCACGTCGGGATGACTGCGCAGATGATCGAGGAGCGATTCTGCATCCTGCGCGATGTCGCCGAGCTTGAAACGCCCCGCAAATTTCTTCCGCGCCTCGATCGCCTCGATGATCTTTCTCGCCGTCTTCTCGCCAAAGCCCGGCAACTCCGCCACGCGGCCGTCTTTGCAGGCTGCTTCGAGCGCCTCGACCGTCGTCACATCCAGCTTCTCCCACACCGCTTTGATCTTCTTCGGCCCCATGCCCATGATGTCGAACATCTCGAAAATCCCCGGCGGAAACTCCGCCTTCAGCTGGTTGAAGTATTCGAGTTTCCCCGTCGTCACGAGTTCCGCGATCTTCTTCGCGATGGCGTCGCCGACCCCGGGAATATCGTCCAGCGTTTCATCTGCGACGGCTTTCGCCAAATCACCCGGCCAAGTCTCCAGCGCCCGTGCCGCATTCGTGTAAGCGCGCACTTTGAAAACGATCTCGCCCTTTAGCTCCAGCATCTGCGCGATGGACTCGAAAAGGTCAGCGATTTGGTCTTTGGAAATCTGTGGCATGGCGGGCGGGCGGAGAATCTACGGCGCGCGGCGAAGCGGTGTCACGCGGTTTGACCGGCGACGCCTCGCATTTCCCGCACTTGCTGCGTAAAGTCCGACGCTCAAATGCGCCGCCTCTTTTTTCTCCTGCTCATCGCCGCCCTCGTCGTCTTCGGCTGGTGGCGCTACCAGCACCTCACGAAACCCGCTTCCTCTTTCACCCCAGCGGACAAGTCGCGCCTCGACCCGAAAGACCTGCAAATCCTCTCCGCGCTCGACGAGGAATACACGAAGCTCGCGGCCACTGTCGTCCCGTCCGTCGTCTCCATCACCTCGAGTAATCCGCGCCCGGACACTCCGCTCAATCCGCTGGAACTGCTTTTCGGAAGCCGCAATCGCGTGCCGCGCAAATCGCTCGGCTCCGGCGTCATCGTCTCGAAGGAAGGCCACATCTTGACCAACAACCACGTCATCGAAGGCATGACGAAAATCGCGGTGCAACTCACCGATGGACGCGAAGTGCCCGCGCGTTTCATCGGCTCCGATCTCTCGACGGATATCGCCGTATTGCAAATCAACGTCCCGAATCTGACGCCGCTCCCGCTTGCCGATTCCGAGAAAGTGCGCGTCGGCCAGGTCGTCTTTGCCATCGGCAATCCGTTTGGCCTTCAGGAAACGGTGACGCAAGGGATTATCAGCGCCCGAGGGCGCCGCGTGATGAGCGACAGCGACGTGGAATTTCTCCAGACCGACGCCGCCGTGAACGAGGGCAATTCCGGCGGACCGCTGCTGAATCTGCGCGGCGAAATCATCGGCATCAACACGTCCATTTTATCGAAGAGCGAAGGCAACATCGGCATCAGTTTCGCGGTCCCATCGAACACCGCACGGCAGACGCTCGAAAGCGTGCTCGCCACGGGACGCGCCGTGCGCGGCTACCTCGGCGTCGTCCTTCGCGACATGAGCCCCGAACTCGCGGCGGCCCTCCGAGCCTCCGACCCGCGTGGTGCCATCATCTCCGATGTCGCACCCGGTTCCCCGGCGGAAATCGCCGGGCTGCAACCTGGCGACATCATCCGCAAAATCGGGAGCAGCCCCATCCTCGAACTTACCGACGTGCGCAGCCGCGTCGCCGAACTCGCCGTTGGCGCGAAAACGGAAATCCTCGTCGAGCGGGAAGGGCGCGTGATCAACGTGACCGCGACGATTGCCGAGGCTCCGCAGGTGCCGCCGACGCAGCGCGGCGGGAGGTAAAGGCAAACCCTTTCTCGCTTTATCGCAAGATGCGGCTATAGGGACGAATGAAATCAACTTACGGTTTTTCGCGCAGAGGTCCGGATCGGGTAGCCGAAGAGCTGGCCGCTGTGCTTTCCTCCAAATCCTCGTTCGAGTTCAAGGCGCTGTTTGCCCTCGTGCATGCCAATCTGAAGGCGCGCAACGCGGCGGGTGGTGGCGAGGAAATGCTGCGGCTCCGGGCTTACGAAAAGCTCCAGGCGCTGGTGCAGGCGGGGATCGTGAAGAAGACCGGCAAGGAATACAAAGGCGTGGCAAAGGGCCTGGTGACTTTCATCGCAACGGCGAATGAGATGAACGCGGAATTCGAGGCGCGCAAAGCCAAGCGTCCCGCAGTGGAAGAACCGAGGCACGTGTGGT
>JANLQB010000923.1:0-1893 GCA_031367565.1 Verrucomicrobiota bacterium | reverse complement strand
CTTGTCGCTGTGACTCCGGCAGACGCCGTGATCAAAGAACGATTCTCCGACGATAACGTGTCCCTGGAGAGCAAGGTGCATGATTGGGAGAATCGGTTTGGGACATTTACGGTGACAAACTTCGGCACGCGGACGGATGCCAAACTAGTCTATGTCGAAGCAGACGGCGATACGGTGCAGCTTTCGATGACCAAATCGGGGAATGGCGTGGTCAGCTTTGATGGATCGCTAGTCGATCTCACGGCGGTCAGCCCGCGGCCAGCGAGCGTATTGACGGCGACGATCATTTCCGCGGCGAATGTGGGCCAGCGCGACATCGACCTGCACAATATCGAGCTGCAGCAATACACCCGAGCGGTGCAACTCCCGCAGGCAAACATCACCGGCTTCCTCAGCGCTGCGGAAGGGTTCGGCGGACTTACGGCGCGGGACCTCACCGGGCCGGGTCTGATCTCGATCGGTAGGCTGCCGGCCGGGATCACGCTGAATCCTTCGATGACTTTTCGAAACGTGTCGGATACCAGCGTGGAATCCATCTACCCACTCCGCCTCATCCGCGCGGCGGCCTGGGTCGAAACCGACGGCACGCCAGACCACATCAACGCACCCTCGATCGGCAACATCGCCATCCGCGGAAATCTCGAAGCTAGTGTCAGCCTCACGAGTTCCGCGCCGCTTGGCGTTTTCTATGTCGGCGGCTTTTTTAAGGACGCGACGCTGACGACGAAGGCGAACGTGGGAGCGGTGAATGTCGGCGGCCTCGACCATGCGAACATTTTCATCGGCACCCGCGCCCGGCCGGATGATGCGGGTGACTTCCGGCAGACGCTTTCACTCGCGAGCCTCAGTGTGCATGGAGTCGCGGGCGCGGCTCGATCTTTCATCGCGTCAAACGTGGCCGCAGCGCACATCGGATCCATCTTCGTGACGGATGTGGATGCCTTCCATAGTGAGACGAAATTCGGAATCGTTGCCGATGCCATCCGTTCTTACAATCGTGACGGCCTGGCGAGCACCGGCGCTCTCAGTGCGCCGCAGCGTTTCGATGGTCGGGGTCGGTATTCGCTGACGATCGTTTGAGGGTGCGGCAGCGCGCGTGCATGAATTTAGCCTTGCCGAAGACGGGCCTGCTCTGGCACTTTCCGATTCACCGATGAAGCGCGCTTCCGTCATCCCCCTGTCCATTCGTTCGATCGCCTTGGCCACTCTGGTCTTCCTCCCGCTCGCGGCCAACGCGGCGGCGATCCTCCAGCCTTTGTCTGCCTCGACCAACATGGGAGAGTTTTTCCTCGGAAACAGGGCGATCAACAAAAGCGGTTTGTCCCGCACTTACACGAGCCTTGTCACCGATTTCGACGCGTTCATCGCAACGAACCCGACGGCAGCGCATGGAAACGGCGCCAATATTTGGGGTTCCACGCTCGGGGTGCGGGCGGGAAATTTCGATTTGAATCTCGGCGGGACGTTTCTTGTAAGTGGGATGGCATTTTGGAATTTGGTCGGCGATGTGTCCTCCGTTCGGCAATTCAATCTTCTGGCCGATAGCGATGCTTCATTTGGGAACCCCGTCAACCTGGGCCTCTTCACCGCCTCGAATGTCCTGGGCATCGGTGCCAGTACCTCCGCCCAAGTTTTCACGTTTCCTCAGACTACGGCGGCGTTTATCCGCATCCAGATTCTGAATACGTGGAGCCCGACATCGGATCACACCGCGTTCAATGAAGTGGCTTTTAAGGCAACCTCCGTGCCGGCTCCCGAGCCGACGGCGACTTGTTTGCTCGGGCTGGGTGCGCTCGGTCTGGCCAGCCGGCGCCGCCGTCAGCGGGAGTTTTTTTAGCTGAGGAAAAGCCAGAGCGTCTGCGCGGCGAAGGGTGCGGGCACATCGGGGAGCGG
>JANLQB010000874.1:0-2906 GCA_031367565.1 Verrucomicrobiota bacterium | reverse complement strand
AACATCGACCTGCTGCTCACCGACATGGTGATGCCCGGAAGCGCCAACGGTCTCGACCTCGCACAGCGGCTTCAAGGAGAAGTGCCCGACCTCAAAGTCATCTACACCAGCGGCTACAGCGCCGAGCTTTTCGCCAGCGATGTGAAGCTGGAAGACGGTCGCAACTACCTCCCAAAACCTTACCTCTCCCACAAGCTCATCGACATCCTGCGCACCGCGCTGGAACCAGGGGACACGCGCTCGTAGCCGAGCCTCGCCCTCCCACTTACCGGACCCGTCGCACCATCGCCTCGACGGTGTCGCTGCCGGAATTCCCATTGAGCCGAATTGGGCAGCGAATCACCGCGCCGAGCGGTGTTGCCGCTGTCGTCGTCAGCCGCACGCGCAAGACGATCTGAGCACCGGGCTGCACATTGTTCGCCGTGAAGGTGCCGCCCACGACCTGCGCGGTGACATCGCTGCTTTCAAAGAAATAACGAACCGCGCAGCCAAGAATATCCGACCCGCCGCTGAGGGTGAAATTTTCCGCCGTAGCGCTGCGATTGATGAAGCGCGCGGTGAAAGCCGACGGTGTTCCCGCCACCCCGCGCAGAAACGCGCGTTGCTCGGAACCGGGAAAATTAAACTCGATCTGAAACGCGCCGATCTCCGCGCCACCGCTCGCCTGAATCGTCGCATCAGGACGACCGGGCTCGTTATCCTCGATCACCACCGACCCGGAACTCGACGCATTGCGCCGGTATTTCGCCGAAGGCAGCACGACGAGAGTCACCCGCTCGCGACCTTCAAAATTCGCGTCATCAATCGGGACGACCTGCACACGCACTGACGACGCTCCCGCCGGGATCACCGCCGTCCCGCTGAGCGCCACGTAGTCCTCCCCCGCCGCCGCGCTGCCCGCGACGCGGTAGGTCACCGTCAGGTCGCGATTATCGACCGGCGTGCGCAGGATTTTGAAAGCGCCCTGCGTCCCGTTTTCCGACGCGAGCGGAGCCAAGGGAATGACCGAGATGACTGGCGAAATCGGCGTGATCGTCACGTTTATCGTATTCGTCCTGCCGCCAAAACTCGCCCGCACCCCGATCGTCCTCGGCGCGCTCACTTCGCCCACGCTCAAAACGCCGAGCGGTGAAATCGACGCGACCGAGCCACCGTTCACGATGCTGAAATCTGGCCGGCACGGCTGGTTGCCATTGCTGTAAATCGCGATGGCACCGTAGCCGATGCTGCTTCGCTCGACGATCGTGGGCGACCCCTGCACTTGAACTCCTTGATACGTTCCCGGAGTGAAGTTGCTCGTTCCGGTGTTCGAGTTGAGAACCGGGATGCCGCCATTCGGCCCCGGCGTTTCCTCATTCAGCGCCGGGCGGATCGCAATGATACTCACCTCATCTCGCACGACCCAACTCCCCGCAACCAACTCGCGCAGCCGCGCCACGACCGTCGATCCGCTTCCTTGAAAACCATCGCCGACCACGACCGGTGGCGACACCCGATCGTTCAGCGTGCTCACCATTGCGCCACCGCCAGACAGCGATGGAATATCGACCAGGCTCAGGATTTTCTCCGGCTCGGGGGGCACGTTGTCCGCGTTTCCGAAAAACTCCCACTCCGCTTCATTCGGAATCTCCACCACCAAAATTTGCAGCGCGCCGGACGCCGTGCCGAACGTGTTGTCAATCCGCACGCTCGCCGTAAAAGCCGTGGAGCCATCCGCCTGCGGCAAACGCTGGAGCCCGCGCGGGCCGGTGATGCGGAGCGTGTTCGCCCCCGGAACGACGGTCACTTGCACGGACGCAGATTGCCCGGGCACGTTCGCTAGGCTCAGCGCCTTGATGCGGAGCGTGTGAATGCCGCGACTCAAAACCGTGAAACGATTCACCGACCCGTCAGCGGTCCGCTGGAGTTCAGTCCCGTCCACTTCCAGCGCGGTAAAAAGAATCCCGCCGCCGCCAGTGGCGCTCCCCGTCAGGTTCACGCCGTTGCCTTCGGTGATCGTCGCGCCATTCGTGATCCCATCGAGCGTCACCGCCGGCTTCGCGATGCGCGCACCGGCAAATGGATTTTGCACGAGGTACACATCCGAAATTCCGTTCTGATCGCCACCCGCGAAACTATCGCCGCTCGCGAAAACGATGTCCCCGTTGTCCGCGGAAATCGAAGGTTCGCCGGTGGCCACCGTCGAGGTGGCCGCAAGATCGCGCACCGCACCGTCGCTCGCGCGCCAGATGTACGGCTTCAGCACACCACTCGCCGATCTTCCGAGGAAGACGAGAAACTGCCCGTTGGAAGTCGCCTGCGGCGAAATCGAAACTGGTGTGATCGCCATCCGCAACGGCTGCGGCGTGGCAAATCCATCCGCCGACGTGGACCGATAAATCGTCGCCCGTCCATCCGTATCCGTGACGCGCAGCCGCCGGTTTGAAATGAAAAATGCCGTACCGCCATCCGGCGTCACCACCGGGTCATAAGCCGCGCCCGTTTCCGGCAGACCGCTTTCCGTCGCGCTCAACCGCACCACGAAATCGTCATTCGGCGTGGCCATATAAACATCCACGACGCCATTCGTGTCCGCCGGCAGCAAGGCATCCCGCGTTTCAAAGAAAAACTTCCCGCCATCGCGCGTCATCGACGATCGCGCCAGCGTATCGAGCCGGAAACTTTGCGGAGCCGTGTCGGTCGCATTGAGCCGATTCGGGTTGAACGTGTTGTTCACGCACAGCCGCGGATTGGTGTTGTTGTTAAAGCCGGGGATGGGCCGGAACGAAAACGCCACGAACCCGCCATCCGGCGAAATCGTCCCCGAGTCCGCATAGCGAAACGAATTGTTGTTAAACGGATATGACACCGTCCGCGCCGGCTCGTTGCTCTCCAGATCGACGAGGCGAATTTTCGGGAACGTATCG
>JANLQB010000103.1:0-1773 GCA_031367565.1 Verrucomicrobiota bacterium | reverse complement strand
CGGCAAACCGCTCGTTGCGCCGAGCAGCATCGCGGTCGCGCCGCTGGAAACCGCGCTCGGCGGAAAAGGACAGGCGAAGGACGGCATGGCGAAGTTCGTCTTTGGCCGCAGCGCGAAGATGCCGTGCGGCTGCACCGTGGGAAAAGAGATGGGCGTGAACACTTGGGCCGCGTTCGCGGGCACGGATGAAGACGCGCTCGTGGATGGCGATTTCTGCGTGCTGCCGGGCGAGTTGCAAGGCGTGCTCAAGTCTCTGCGCAAATCGGGCGTCAATGTCGTCGCCATCCATCACCACATGGCGATGGAAGAACCGCGCTACATTTTCCTCCACTACTGGGGCCGCGGCCCGGCGGTGACACTCGCGCAGGCGCTTAAGGCCGCGCTCACGACGCTCGAAGCGAAGTAGCCGCCGTGAAGCGCCGCGATTTTCTTTTTACGCTCACCGCATCGCTCGCCGCGGGTATCGCTGCGCGCGCCGGTGACGCGGAGCCGCTGCGGCTCACGCACACGATTCCGCTGCCGGGCGTGCGGGGACGTTTCGATCACTTCGCGTGCGATGCCACGGCGCGGCGGCTCATCGTCACGGCGCTCGGCAACAACACGGGCGAAGTGTTTGATGTCGCGGAGTTCAAGCGGCTCCACTCCGTCACGGGCCTGCGCAAGCCCACGGGCGCGCTCATGCTCGCGGAGCCACATCGGTTCTATTTCGCCAATGGCGACGACGGCACCTTCCGCGCTTTCGACGCCGCGAGCTACTCGCCGGCCTCGCAACTGGGCGCGCTCGACGATGCGGACAACGTGCGTTTCGACGCGGCGGCGAAGCTCATCTACATCGGCTACGGCGAAGGTGCGCTCGGCGTCACCGACCCGGCGACGAGCAAGCTGCTGCACAGCATCCCGCTCACGGCGCACCCGGAGGCGTTCCAGCTCGAAGCGCACGGCCCGCGCATCTTCGTGAACGTGCCCGACAAAAAGCACATCGCCGTCGTAGATCGCGAGCAGCGGAAAGTAATCGCGACATGGCCGATGGAAAAGTGGCAGGCGAATTTCCCGATGGCGCTCGATGAGGCCGCGCACCGCCTTTTCGTCGGCTGCCGCAAGCCTGCGCGTCTCGTCATCATCGACACGATGCGCGGCCTGCCCGTCGCCGACCTCGAAATCTCCGGCGACACCGACGACCTGTTCTTCGATGCCAAACGCCAGCGGCTCTACGCCTCCTGCGGCGAGGGCTTTCTCGACGTGATCCAGCGACGCGACGCCGACCACTATGAGCGCACCGCCCGCATCGCCACGCGCGCCGGCGCACGGACGTGTTTCTTCTCCCCGGAACTCGACCGCCTCTTCCTCGCCGTCCCCGAACGCAGCGGGCACGACGCCGAGTTGCGCGTGTATCAGCCGGAATAGCCGGCTTGTTTTTTGCCACACTCGCGGGAGTTCGCGCCTGTCTCCAACGGAGTGGAGCACCTATTCGCGCAGCGACTCGATCCACTCGACGAGCACGCGCGTGCCGTCGGGGTCGGCGAGGCGCGGGCCGAGGGGTGGCATCTGGCCGGGGCCGCGGGTGCTGATGCGCGGGATGACGACGCTGCTCGCGGCGGCGCCGGGGGCGATGATGCGTGCGCCGGTCAGGCCGAAGTCGCCGTGCTGCGGACGCTCGCCGAGGGCGTGCATTTCGGCGCGCGGGAGGAGCCAGTCGAAGTCCATCGCGCTGTTGCCGCCGCCGTATTGGGTGTGGCAGTGGGCGCAGTTGACGCCGAGGTAAGTGCGGGCGCG
>JANLQB010000782.1:0-3172 GCA_031367565.1 Verrucomicrobiota bacterium | reverse complement strand
CGCATCGAGAAGGGACAGGCGTTTGTTTTCGACATCGACATTCAAATGTATGCGCGGGCCAGCCATACCCAGCATGAGCCCAAGCGCTCTCGGAGATTGCTGCTGCACAAAAAGGAGATTCACCGCCTTTTCGGGCTGACGCAGGTGGAGGGGCACACACTCGTCGCGCTGCGGATGTATTGGAAATATGCGCGTGTGAAGATCGAAATAGGAGTGGGGAAGGGGAAGGAAGCGCACGACAAGCGGCAGGATCTGAAGGCGAAGGCGTCGAAGCGAGAGACGGATCGGGAAGTTTCGCACTTCAACAAGCGGCACTCCTGAAGTTGCCGCTGGTCTCCGGGATCGGGGACCGCGATTCAGGTCGTCTTCGCAACGGAGCCCGGTTCTATAATAATGTCCCCCGTGCCTTCACCTACCAAGACTCGCCTCGCGCTGCTCAAAAAGTTCTTCTTCATTGCCAGGGCCTTCTTCAATGGAGCGGCGAAACGGCAGGCTCGGCTTTGGTTTGCCGCACTACTTGGGTTGTGTGTCGCGGTCGGCGTCGTCCAGGTTTTCCTCAGCTATGCCATGCGCGATTTCATCACTGCGCTCACCCAGCGCGATCGCGACGCGTGGGTGCGCGGCCTTTGGAAATACGTCGCCGTTTGCTTCGTCTCCGTGCCCGTCGGCGTTTACTACCGTTTCGCGTCGGAGCGGCTCTCGCTCGTCTGGCGGCGCTGGCTAACGCAGGTCCTCATCAAACGCTACTTTTTTAACCGCGCCTACTACCGCATCCGGGCCTCGCAGAGCGTGGACAACCCGGACCAGCGCATCGCGGAAGACGTGAAGCTTTTCACCACGGGCGTGCTGAATTTCTTCCTGGTCATCGTCAATTCCGGCGTCACCCTCGTCGGCTTCCTGGGCGTCCTCTGGCTCGTATCGGGCAAACTCGTGGGCGTCCTTTTCCTCTACGCCACCGTCGGCACGGTCGTCTCCATGTTGTTTGGCCGGCGGCTCGTGGGTCTCTATTTCAACCAGTATCAAAAGGAAGCTACCTTTCGATACGGCCTGGTCCGGGTCCGGGACGCCGCCGAGTCCATTGCCTTTTTTCGCGGAGAAAAACGCGAGCATCGCGACCTCATCGAGCGACTCAATGAAGTGCTGGAAAACTCCTTTTGGATCATCGGCTGGACGCGCAATCTCGGCTTCTTCGCCAATGGCTACAATTACCTCGCGCTCATCATCCCCGGCCTCATCGTGGGTCCCATGTTCATGCGCGGCACCGTGGAATTCGGCGTCGTCACCCAAGCCGAAAGCGCCTTTGCCGCCGTGCTCGCCGCCCTCTCCATCATCATCGCGCAGATCGAAGGTCTTAGCTCCTTCACCGCAGGTATCCGCCGCCTGAGTGACCTTTGGGATAACCTCGACGACTTCGATGCCGAGGATGCCCGCGAGGCCGAGGAAGCGAAGGGTGAAATCAACGAAGAAGCCCTCCAGCTCAAGCTCGATGACGTAACCGTCCAAACGCCCAGCGGTGACAAAACGCTGACGCAGCACCTCAGTCTCCAGCTTCCGCCTCGCGGCAGTCTGCTCGTGATGGGCGAAAGCGGTGCAGGAAAAAGTTCCCTCCTCCGCACCATCGCAGGGCTCTGGTCCCCAGGCGGCGGAGCCATCGATCGCCCCGCGCACAATCATCTCATCTTCCTCCCGCAAAAACCCTACATGGTGCCCGGAAATCTCCGCGCCCAACTCGTCTATCCACTCGGCGAAGAGGACGCGAACGATGACATCATCACCGCCGTCCTTGAGCAGGTAAATCTGCACGACATCTTCGATCGCGTCGGCGGCGACCTCGGAAAAGTCGTCGATTGGACAAACGTCCTCTCTCTCGGCGAACAGCAGCGCGTTGCCTTTGCCCGGCTCTTTTTGAAAAAGCCCGCGATCGCTTTTCTCGATGAAGCCACCAGCGCTCTCGACGAAGAGAACGAGCGGTTCCTCTACGAAAAACTTCGCGCCTCCGGCATCGCTTTCGTCAGCGTCGGCCACCGCTCCACGCTCAAGGAATTTCACGACACGCTCCTTCTCCTGAAAGCCGACGGCACCAGTGAGATCAGCCCGCTTTCAAAGCACGGCGCTGACTGAATGTGGAAAAAAAGCCCCGCTCCCTGGCGAAAGCGGGGCTAGGAAAGCGGGCCGAAAGTTAGCGCCTATGGCACCGTCAGCTCGATGCGACCGCCGGCGGTTCAGCCACGGAAAAAGCCCCGCGCGCCCGTTTGCTGGACCGGTTTCCGCCACGCGATTTCGCCCGATCGTGAGACGTCCGGGCGGGACGATCGCGGTTGCCGTGTTGCTTCCCGTCGGATTCGCCAGGGTCGTGCCCACATTCACCGTCACGGTGGATTGACCGGACGCCGTGCCATGACCCGCCATGTCGGAGAAGGTGCCCGCAAAGCCTGATGGAATCAGGAGCGCGCGCCCGTCGATCGTGACGTTGGGATTGCTCACGCTGGTCACGCCGGAAAACCCTCGACTCAGATCTACGGCAGCGGACGCAGCTTGATGTGCTTAAACCAGCACGGGCTACCGTGATCCTGTAGCCCGATGAAGCCCGTGCGCGGATGATCGCGGTAGGCGATGTCGAATTTGTGCGCCGTGCCATCGGGCCGTTTGTTCGGCTCTTGGAAAACCTCAAGGTCCGCGCGCGTGACGCGCTCGCCGTTGAGCACGATTTCGATGATCGGCCCGCGCGAAGTGATCTCGATATGATTCCACTCACCGACCGGCTTCATCGCCTTGCGCGTCGGCTTCACCAGTTCGTAAAGCGCACCTGTGTCATGGAAGCCCGCACCGCCCCGCGCACCGCGATCGCCTGCTCGACCGTATGCGTCATCGGCTTCTCGACATACACATGCCTCCCGCTCTCCATCGCTTCGATCGAAATCTTCGCATGCCAGTGATCCGGCGTGGCAATGAGAACCACATCCTTCCGCTCCAAAATGCGCCGGTAATCCAAATCACCGTCACCTTCACAAATCTCCTTCGCCCGAGTCAGTCGCCGCTGATACACATCCGAAACCGCGCGCACCTGAAGGTTATCCTCCTTCCCCCGCTTCACGAGACGGCTGAGATGCCCCGTGCCCTGCCCACCGCACTCCAAGATCGGATTGCAGGTGTCGCGATTGATCGCTGGCGG
>JANLQB010000771.1:0-2973 GCA_031367565.1 Verrucomicrobiota bacterium | reverse complement strand
GGCTTCAAAATCGAGCTGCTGAAAACGGCGACGGAGCGCGAGGGCTCGTGGGTTTCGATGGCCGTCGATGCGATGGGACGGCTCTACATTTCGCCACAGGCGAAGGCGGCGGACGGCGGGATCATGCGACTCACACTCGACGCGGCGGGGCAGGTCGCGAAGACGGAATGGCTGAAGCTCGACGTCAGCGCGGCGATGGGAATGTTGTGGGCGTTCGACTCGCTCTACGTGAGCGGACAGGGGCCGGATGGGCAGGCGATTTACCGGCTCCGCGATACGAACGGCGACGATGAACTGGACACGATCACGCTTTTGAAAAAGGTGCCCGGCGGTGGCGGCGAACACGGCGCGCATGCGCTCGTGCTCGGGCCGGACAACAAGATCTACCTCACGCACGGAAACGCGACGCCGCTCATCGACGGCATCGACCCGCAATCGCCGTATCGCAACTACGCCGAGGACCTCCTCGTGCCGCGCGTCATGGACCCGGTCGCGACGTTTTTCGACAACCTGAAAACCCCCTACGGCCACATCCTGCGCACCGACGAAAACGGGGCGAAATGGGAGCTGGTCGCCGGTGGTTTTCGCAACGCCTACGACATCGACTTCAACGAAGCCGGCGAGCTTTTCACCTACGACAGCGACATGGAATGGGACGTGGCCCTGCCGTGGTATCGCCCCACGCGCATGCTCCACATCGTGCCCGGCGGCGAGTATGGATTCCGCGAGGGAAATCAGAAATGGCCGGTGACCTACGCGGACTCGCTGCCGCCCGTTTGCGACATCGGACTCGGCTGCCCGACCGGCGTGAAATTCGGCACGCTCGCGAAGTGGCCGATCCGTTATCGCTCGGCGTTTTTCATGATGGACTGGACGTTCGGCCGCATCCTTGCCGTGCACCCTTCGCCGAAAGGCACGAGCTACTCCGCGCAGAGCACGCTTGCGAGTTACACAAATCCCGCCGGGCCGGAAGCGAACGGCGAGGTGGAAGTTTTCCTCTCGGGAAAAGCGATGCCTTTCACCGATCTCGAATTCGGCGCGGACGGCGCGATGTATCTCACCGTCGGCGGGCGCGGCACGCAGGCCGCGCTGTATCGCGTGAGCTGGATCGGGCCGGTGGACAAAATGCAGGAACTCGAAGCGACTTTGGCCGAGAGCAAAAAGGCGACGCTCGCCGCGCAGGCGCGCAAAACGAACGCGTTTCCGGAGACAGCGGGCGATGCGTTCGCGCGCTTTTCGTGGCGGCTCGCGCTGGAGCAGCAGCCCGTGGCGGAGTGGAAAGACGCGGCGCGGCGCGAGACGCGTCCGTGGGTGGCGCTCACGCAATTGCTCGCGCTCGCACGCGTCGGCGACAAAAGCGTGCAGCCGGAGCTGCTGGAGGCGTTGCAGAAATTCCCGCTCGATGGATTGGACGAAGAATTGAAGCTGCTAAAGCTGCGCGTCCTCAAACTCAGCTTCGCCCGCCAGGGCAGGCCGGCAGATGATTGGGTGAAGCTCGGTATCGAAAAACTCAGCCATCAATTTCCCGCGAAAGCCTTCGTGCTGAATCGCGAACTCAGTGAGCTGCTCGTCTGGCTCGGCGCGCCGGATGTCGTGGAGAAAACGCTCGCGCTGCTCGAAGCCGCGCCGACGCAGGAAGAGCAAATCTGGTTCGCCTGCATGCTCCGCGAAGCACCGGGCTGGACGCGTCCGCAGCGCGAACGTTACTTCGCGTGGTTCGCGAAAGCGCAATCGTACCAGGGCGGAAATTCGCTCGGGAAATTCATCCTGCGCATCAAGGAACAAGCCGTCGCAAAACTCTCCGAAGCCGAGCGCACCGACCTCGCCGCCGCGATCAATGCAACTCCAGCGCCCGCCCCCACTGCGTCCGTCGCGCCGACGCGGCCTTTCGTAAAATCGTGGACCATGGCCGATCTCGCGGGCGATCTCGACCAGGCAGGCAGCGGTCGCAACTTCGAGCGCGGGAAGGAAATCTTTTCCAGCGTGCAGTGTCTCCAGTGCCATCACTTCGGAAATGGCGGCGGCAATTTCGGCCCCGATCTCAGCGCCGTCGGCAGCCGCTTCAACCGCCGCGACATCCTCGAATCCATCATCGACCCCTCGAAAATCATCTCCGAGCAATACGCCGCGAATCTCTTCACCACGAAACAGGGCGAAACCGTGATGGGCCTCATCGTCGCAGAAAACAACGACGCCATTACGGTGCTCACCAACCCGCTCGACGGCGCGAAAAAAACCATCGGCAAAGGAGCCGTCGCCTCGCGCCAAATCTCCCCCGCTTCGCTCATGCCGCCCGGCCTGCTCAGCACCCTGAACCAAGAGGAAATCCTCGACCTGATCGCCTATCTCGAAACCGGCGGAAACCCGCAAGCGCCTGCATTCAAGCCAGTCGCACGCTAATCGACCTCGACCGGCTTCGTTCGTTTCCCGGCCTTCAAATACATCCCGTCGAAATCGGCCCGCGCGCCGTGGTGCGCGTAGAAAAAATTCGTCGCCGCTGAGCCCTCTTGCGCGTGGGCGCCAAAGATCAGCGCAAGGGAAAGGCCCGCAAAGATTTTCATCGCAGCATCAACTGCGACACCGGACTAACGCTTCTTCGCGGCGGGCGCAGGGATCTTTTTGAAACGTTGCGTGAGCTCGACGAGCGGGCCTTCGACGCCGAGGCGTTCGAGGCTCGATGCGCCGACGAATCCGACGCAGTCCGTGTTTTCGTTCACGTAGGTCGCGTCGGCTGGCGTCGCGATCGGGCCGCCGTGGGAGAGATAGAAGATGTCCTTCCGGCCCGAGGAACGTCCGCCTTCGATGATCGCCTGCGTGCGCCGCACGGCGTCGTCCATCGAGCAAACCGCGCCGGTCACGCCGATCGAGCCGCCGACCGTCGTGCCGACGTGCGCGATGATCGCATCTGCGCCGACATCGGCCATCGCTTTCGCCTCATCGGCGGTCGCGACATAGACGATGGTGAAAAGATCC
>JANLQB010000709.1:0-1691 GCA_031367565.1 Verrucomicrobiota bacterium | reverse complement strand
TCCGGTAAAGCGACAACGCCACGACGCCACGCACGCCGTCCCATTTCCGCATTCCGCTTTTCCAGCAAAGGACCGCGCCCGCCACGGGTCTGGCATCGGTAACTCTCATGCCTTTCCCAATCCTCCGTCCCGCCATCCTCTCCTGCGCGCTGTCGCTCACCTCCCACGCCTCGGAGACGTGGACGCAATTTCGCGGACCCGCCAGCGGGCACACCCAGGCTCAAGACCTACCGCTCACCTGGAGTGAAACGGAACACATCCGCTGGAAGACCGAGCTGCCCGGCGAAGGCTGGTCATCTCCCGTGATCGCCGGGAAAGAAGTCTGGATGACGACCGCGCTCGACGACGGCAAATCGCTGCGTGCGCTCTGCTGCGATTTGGAAACCGGCAAGCTCCTGCGCAACATCGAGGTTTTTCAAAACGAAACCGTCCCGCCGAAACACCAGCGCAACTCCTACGCATCGCCCACACCCATCGTCGATGGCGACCGCATCTACGTTCACTTCGGAGCCATGGGCACCGCGTGCCTTTCCACCAAAGACGGCAGTAAGCTCTGGGAAAATCGCGACCTCAAAGTGGACCATCAAAACGGCCCCGGCGGCTCCCCCGCGCTAGTCCATGGCAAGCTCCTCATCGCCTGCGATGGCATGGACGCCCAATACGAAGTCGCACTCGACAAGCTCACTGGCAAAATCCTTTGGAAAACCGTCCGCTCTGCCATCCCCAAACTAGCGCAACGCCCCGCCGACATGCGCAAGGCCTATCCCACGCCCGTCGTGCTCACCGTCGATGGCCACGCGCAATCCCTCTCCACCGCCGCCGAGCGCCTCTATGCACTCGATCCCGATACGGGGAAAGAAGTGTGGTTCGTTGACTACCCAGGCTTTTCAAACGTTCCCCTTCCCGTCAGCGATGGCCGCCTGGCCTTCGTAGCCACCGGCTTTATGAAACCCGAGATGTGGGGCATCCGCCTCGGCGGCGCGAAAGGAGACGCCACCGCTTCGCATATCGCGTGGAAACAACTCGCCGGTGCGCCCGACCAAGCCTCACCCATCGTCGTCGGCCCGCGCCTTTACATGATCAGCAGCGCCGCCGTCGTTTCCTGCCTCGATACCTCCGATGGCCGCATCGTCTGGAAAGAACGCATCGGCGGCGACTTCGCCGCCTCCCCACTAGCCGCCGAGGGTCGCATCTACTTCTTCGACGCCACCGGAAAAACCACCGTCCTCGCCCCCGGCGACACCTTCGAGAAACTAGCCGAGAATACCCTCGCCGATGGTTGTATGGCTTCCCCTGCCGTCGCAGGAAATGCACTGATCATCCGGACGAAAAAAGGTCTCTATCGGATCGAAAACTAGCAGCCGGTAAAACTGGGATGCCATCAAGCCGGCAAAGCTTCAGGCGCGCATTACGAACAATGCCGCTCGTTTCCACATCCCACAAAATACTTGTTTCTAAAGCTGTTTGAAAGCCGGGCCGCAAACCAACCGCGGGTCAATCGCGCAAAGCTTTCAAGAAACCGCGCGCGCTACCCATCGAGTGAGAGTTTCCCGACACCGCGGCCTTTCGGATGACAATCGCGCAACGCATGGACGCACCGCTGGACCTCACCGCCCGAGTCTGCTCTACTCCCGCGACTTTTCCTAAAAACACCACATGAGCTACACCACCTGCACCGTCCCCGCTGGCGA
>JANLQB010000703.1:0-3045 GCA_031367565.1 Verrucomicrobiota bacterium | reverse complement strand
GGGATCGGACAGATGACCGGGCACTTGCTCGAACTACCCGGCATTCAGCGACTCATCGCCATCGAACCGGAAGCGAAACTCAGCCAGCGGCATCGCGAACAATTTCCAAAACATGAGCTTTACGAAGGCACCATCGAGCATGCTCCAGCCAACTCAATGTGGGACGCGATCCTCAGCATCAACGTCCTCGAACACATCGAAGGCGATGAGCCTGAACTGAAGCGTTATGCCGCGCTCCTTCGCCCGCGTAACGGCCACTTCTGCGTGCTCGTTCCAGCACGCCGCGAAATCTACGCACCCATCGACAAAGACTTCGGCCACTTCCGCCGATACACCAAACCGGAACTGCGCGGCAAGTTGCAGGCCGCAGGTTTCGAAGTAGTAAACCTGCACTACTTCAACTTTGTCGGTTACTTCGCCTGGTGGCTAAATTTTGGCGTCCTAAAGAAGCGGGTATTCGAAGTGGAAAAAGTCCGGTTTTACGACCGGATGATTTTCCCAGCCGTGCATTTTCTGGAGTCGAATTTTCTCCGTCCACCGATCGGCCAGAGTTTGGTAGCGGTGGCTCGCGCCGTCTGATTTCTAGGAGCGGAGCCAACGGCGCATCGGTAACTCAAGCCGATGGTAGGAGAGATGGGAAAACCATAGCGCGAACGCGAATTCAAACACGATCCAGGCAGCGCGCACGTAGATCGGCATCGGCATTAGATGCGGGCGGAGAACATGGTGCGTGGCTAGAAAAATGGGTCCCTGCCAGAGATAGAGGGAATACGACAGGTCGCCCAGCCACAGGACGAGTGGAGATTTGCAGAAATCATGGACTACGCTGCGGGCAGAACTCGCCAGCCCCACAATCAAGAACGGAAACGTGAACACCGGTAGAAAACTCGTAAGTCCCGCCCACGCGGCCAGCGATTGCAGAATCAGAAAAAGCACGGACGAACCGATCGTCATCGCGATGGTGGTTCCAACGGAAGCGAATAGATAAAACTGGTGCAGCAAGGCACCGGCGAGAAAGCCAGTGACCCCACGGAGCAGACCGATCCAACCCGAGTCAGCGCTGGTCAGATTCAGGCGCCAGGAAACCAGCAGGATGAGGATGATGGGCAGGCTCCAGGCTCGGTGCAGTCGCCGATGTAAAACCAGCGCGACTGGCATGGAGACGAGGTAGCAGAAGACCTCGACGCTGAGCGACCACGAAGGGATATTGATGCTCATCTGAAACAGACCGGGCCAGCCTTGAAGTAACAGCAGATTGGTCGTGACGACCTGCCACGTCAGATTAGTCGGCCATCTCCCGACGACGAGACTGCCCGCAGCGAAGATACCGATGCAGGCGAGCAGGGTCGCGAGATAGAGCGGAACGATGCGGGCAAAGCGGGCGGCGTAGTACGGTTTCCAAAGCCCGCGCGAGCCGGAGGCAAACTTGTCGGCATAGACATGGATGAGCACGAAGCCGCTCAGTATGAAAAACAAATCAACCGCCAGCGAATGCCACTCAAAAAAGACGAGGAAGGGATGCAAGCTTGGCACCAATTCATAGAAGCGACCGTGGGCGATAAACACCGTCATCGCCGCGATGCCGCGCAAGCCTGTTAATCCCGCTAATTCACCCGCCGGTCTGGTTGCCATCACGGTTTCACTTCGCGCTTGATGACATTGCGGCGACTAGCTCATCGACGGCTCGCGGTAGCTGAGGGTCGGGCGGGAAGGCGGGGTTCTTTGAGAAGAGCTCATCGCCGATGCGGTTCCCGCAGCGCAGGACGAGATGAGCGGGAAACTCCGTTATGTCGTCTTCACTGGTGATCCTCGGAACGAGGATCGGTAAGCCGTGATCCAGCATCGCCATGCACGTCCCGCTTTTACCCACGAGATAGTAGGGGTTGGTGGTGAGCCCGAAATCTACACTCTGCAAAAACTGAGATACTTCGGCTTCATCACGGCATCCGAGATGCAGAAAATGAATGCGGGAAGACCATGTTTTCGAAACGCGTTCCCAATGTGCCTCGTAGGACCGAAGCGAACCGATGCCTACAATCCAGACCTGCTTGCCGTGCTGCGCGGCTCGATCCTGGAGTTCGGCCAGAAACAAATCGGGATCCCAATCCGAATGAAAGACGCCGAAGATGCCCAGCACGAGCCATTGGCTACGATTCGTAACCGACATCGGAATACCGGCTTTCGCGAACTGGTCGAAGAGCCATGCGCCATGATCTGTCGCAGCCACCGGGATGTTTCCGAAAAGCCGCAACGACCTCGCGTTGACTCCGTGTTTTTGCAGCGCCTTGGCGTTGAAGTGATTGTTCGTGAAGACCAACCGGGCATCACTGCTCTTGAGCAATCTGAGGATGCTGCGACGCTGAACCCAGCCGACCAGGCGGTGCTTCCAATTTTCGGCTGTCTCTCCCAGCCAGATTTCGTCCACGAGCCAAATGACGGATCTCCCGTGAAGGACTTTTGGAAGTGCGTTCGCTGCCTTCCAGACGATGCCTTTTGGATTCAGGCTGTATGGAATGAAGCGGACGATGATGAAGGCGGGATTCTCCTTGTTTAAAAAATCCCGAAACGCATCGCATCGTTCGTGCCAACCGAGGGCCTCGGGTATCTGTAAGGCGTTCACGGCTGCATCGTGAATGACCCTGCTCTCCGATTCGATTTTAGTCTGTCTGCGGTCGCTCAATCCACAGAGTGAAACGCGGTATTTCCGCTTAATCAGCTCGGTGGCGAGGAGCAGATTGGCGTCGGCAGGACCGATGCCATTTTGAAGGGTGTGCGAAACAAGGCAGCAGGATGCGGCAGCCATCGCGTTAGCCTTTCGCGAGGAGCCTTAGCGCTTCCGGGAGCAGGCGCTCCGCGGTGATCGTCGAATTGTCCGCGTCCGGGCGGTAGCTGCAATAGTCGGGCGAAAGCGAAGCGATCTTGGTGCCGGTCCCGAAGGTATTGATCTCGGGTAGCGAAGTGGGTGCGTAGTAGCTCAGGGTCGGTACACTCTGCGCGATGGCTAGGTGCAGGGCGAGAGTGTCGGAGGTGATCAAGAGATCCAGA
>JANLQB010000699.1:0-3647 GCA_031367565.1 Verrucomicrobiota bacterium | reverse complement strand
CCGAGGAGGCGGCCGCCTTGATAGACGATGAACGCGGCGACCCAGGCGAGGCCGGTCATGTAGGCGATTTGGAAGAGGGGCCAGCGCCAGCTATTCGTCTCGCGGCGGACGATGGCGACGGTGCTGAGGCATTGCATGGCGAGGACGAAGAAGACCATGAGGCCGAGGCAGACGAGCGGGGTGTAAACGGGGCGTCCGTCTGCGTGCTTCTCGGCGCGGAGCTGGGCCTGGAGCGGTTCGGTGTCTTCTTTCATGTCTTCGAGATTGTACACGATACCCATGGTGCCGACGAAAACTTCGCGCGCTGCGAAACTGCCGATGAGGCCGATGCCGATTTTCCAATCGTATCCTAGTGGCTTAATGAAGGGTTCGAGAGCGTGGCCCATTTTCCCGCCGATACTGTGAGCGATGGCTTCGGCGGGGCCGGCGTGCGGGTCGGCGGGTTTCGGGTAAGTGAGCAGTGCCCAGAGCAGGATGGAAAGGGCGAGGATGACGGTGCCGGCGCGGCGGAGGAAAAGGCCGGCGCGTTCCCACATGCGGAGCGCGACACTCTTCCAATCAGGCATCCTATACGGAGGCATTTCCAGGAGAAGCATGGGTGTTTCACTGCGCAGCAGGGTCTTCTTAAAAACCCACGCCATCACGAACGCGGCGACGATGCCGATGAGATACATGATGAGCATCACGCCCGCTTTTTTCCATGAACCGGCGGCGGGCATGAGCACGGCGATCATGAGGCCATAGACGGGCAGGCGCGCGCTGCATGACATGAGCGGGGCGACCAGAATGGTAACTAGTCTATCCTTTCGATGCTCGATGGTCCGGGTAGCCATGATACCAGGGATGGCACACGCGAAGGAGCTAAGCATCGGGATGAAACTCTTGCCGTGCAGGCCGACGCGGGACATGAGGCGATCCATCATGAAAGCGGCGCGGGCCATGTAGCCGCTGTCTTCCAGGAGACCGAGGAAGAAGTAGAGAATGAGGATTTGCGGAAGGAAGATAACTACCCCGCCTACCCCGGCGATGATGCCATCAGTCAGAAGGGAGCGGAAATCGCTATCTGGCATCTGCGCTTTCACGAAATCGGCAAGCGCGGCGGTGCCGCCGTCGATCCAATCCATGGGCTTTTGCGCGACCCAAAAGATGCAGAAAAACATGAACGCCATGACGCCGAGGAACGCGAGCGAGCCCCAGATGCGGTGCGTGAGGATGCCGTCGAGCTTATCGCTGAAAGTGAGGCCGGTGTCGCCGGGATAGGTGACGGAGCGCGAGCAGATGTCTTGGATCCAATCGTAGCGGGCCTCGACGGGCGCGGAGACGGGATCGAGTCCGGCGGCGACGAGACGGGCTTGCGCGGCTTGCGTGGCGGCGACGATTTCGGGGGCGGTTTCGGTGAGTTCGATCTGCGCGCGGTCGTGGAGCGTGAGCAGCAGGAGCGCTTCGGAGAAGGCGATGCCGGGATCGGTTTTGAGCAGCAGGGCGAGCTTGCGCGCTTCCAAGTCGATCGCGGCGGGCATGGGCGCGCATTTTTCCGGCTTCGGCAAAGTGGCGCGAGAAAGAGCCTGTTTCAGCTCAATCAAGCCGACGTTTTTCGTGGCGACGGTGCGGATGACGGGGACGCCGAGTTCTCTTTCCAGCGCGGGCAGGTCGATGCGGATGCCGTTTTCCTCGGCGACATCGACCATGTTCAACGCGACGACGAGCGGGAGACGGATTTCGAGGAGCTGGGCGAGCAGGTAAAGATTCCGCTCGATGTTCGAGGCGTCGAGGACACAGATGATGACGTCGGGCCGCGCGGTGTCGGCGCGGCGACCGAGGAGGACATCGCGGGCGACGGCTTCGTCGGGCGAGCGGACTTGGAGGCTGTAGCTGCCGGGGAGATCGAGGAGGTCCATCGGCTCGCCGTGCGCGCCGCGAAAGCTGCCGATCTTGCGCTCGACGGTGACGCCGGGGTAATTGCCCGTCTTTTGCCGGAGGCCGGTGAAGGCGTTGAAGATGGTCGTTTTACCGCAATTCGGATTGCCGGCGATGGCGACGTGGCGGGTGACGACCTTAGGAGCGACAGTGCTCATGGCAAATCAAGCCACGGCAACGAAAATCCCCGCCGCCTCATGCTTGCGGATGGAAAGATGATACCCGCGAACCTTGATCTCCACGGGATCGCCGAGCGGTGCAAACCGCGCGACTTCGATCCGCGCACCGACGGTCATGCCCATTTCGAGCAGCCGCTGTCTCGCCTCCGGTGGAAGATCGAGCGACACGATTTTTCCGCCCTGCCCGATGGCCAGTTCGCTCAGCGCCACGCCCGGCGCGGCCTCGTTCATCAGCGCCGCACGCGCTCCACGAAGACGTGGGACGCGAGCTCCGGTCCGATGGCCACGCGAGTCCCCATCAGCACACAAATGCACGCCCCGCGATCGGCCACTTTGCAGACCTCCGCGGATTCACAAAATCCCAACTCGCGCAGCCGCGCCGTCGCGGGTGAGTCCTTGCGAAGCGTGACGATCTTCAACTTTTCCCCACACCGGGCTTGGGAAAGACTCATGCGCGGACTTTTGGAGTCGGAATCGGCGGGAGTCGGGATGTTCATTGTTCTTAATGAGAACGGGTCTCAGGTGCTAATAACACTGACAATCCGGCTGTCACGGGAAAGTTGGGAAATTCTGCGGGCATTTTTCGCCACGGATGAACGCGGATCAGAGTTTCGCCGATCCGCGTTTCATCCGCGTTCATCGATGGCTCAAATCCACATGCGGCGAGAGTTTCGCTTCCAGCTCTTCCAAAAGCTCCGCCTGCATGAATTCGTAATCGTCGCGGATGTGCAGCGTGATGACTCGCTTCCCGTCCAGCGCATCGGAAAAGCGGGCCCGCAATTTCGCGAGGTGCGATTTTTCCATCGTAAAAATGATGTCCGCCCAGCCGATGTGGCCTTCGGTCACGACGATCCGCGCACTGGGCTGCGTGCCGACGGAACGCGCCTCGTAACCGGGCACGCCTTCCATCAATTTCTCCGCGGTCAGGCTGCGTTTGCGATTCCGGCTGCACACAAAAAGCAGCTTCGTCGCGTGCCCGCTCCGCCTCATTCCTCCGTCGAAACCGTCGCGCTCGCGCCTTCCTTGGTCGCCTGCTCAAAGGCGCGCCACGCGAGCATTGCGCACTTTACGCGCTGGGGGAATTTGCGGACGCCGGCCAGGAGGCGGAGGTCGCCGAGTTGACGCGGTGGGTCGGCCACTTCGGTGGTCACGACCTCGTGGAAGGCGCGCGCCATTTCTTGCGCTTCGGCGCGGGGTTTGCCTTTGAGTTTCAGCGTCATCATCGAAGCCGACGCCTGACTGATCGCGCAGCCTTGGCCGGTGAACTTGATATCTTCCACCGCGCCATCTGGCGCAAATTTCACATGCAGATCGATCTCGTCGCCGCACGAAGGATTGTCGCCGTGAACTGAGATTGCGCCCGGCAATTCGCCGAAATTTCGCGGGCGTTTCGAGTGATCGAGGATCACGGACTGGTAGAGTTCTTCGAGTTCGGAGTTCATGCGAAAAAGGTGTGCGCTTTGGCTAGGACTTCGATCATCCGATCGATCTCGGCCATCGTGTTGTAAAAGTAAAAACTCGCGCGATTCGTCCCCGGTAATTTCATCTTTC
>JANLQB010000662.1:0-2376 GCA_031367565.1 Verrucomicrobiota bacterium | reverse complement strand
GAGCGCGAGTTTCACGAAGGAATCTACGGCTGCACGGGCGTGATGGCGCGGTAGAAGCGCCGCGGCAGGCCGGGATTATCGGTCTGCTGCACGACGTGGTCGGAGGCCTGCGCGGCAATGTCCACCAGCTTCAGCCATGTCGCGGCGGTGAGCGTGTCTTTGTATTGAATGGTGTAGCCTTTGTTCGCCTTCGCCGTGAACTGGATCACCACCCCGCTGCCGGTCGCCGGCCGGGTCGCTGTCGCCGTGAGCCTGCTATTCGGGTCGCGCGGGCCGGTGCCGGCGATGTATTCGGACAAGTTGGTCTGGCCGTCGCCGTCGGCGTCCTGGGCGGCGTCGGTGGCCGTGAACTTGTCGAAGCCGTTCGCGGTCTCCCAAATGTCCGGCATTCCGTCGCCGTCGCTGTCGGCGATGGCGGTCTCCCCGGTATTGACTGCGCCCGGAGTGGCGGTGGCCGAGGACCAGTTGGAGACATCGTTGCCGATGGCCGTTCGCGAGAGCCGCTGGAGCGAAGGGCCAGTGCCGTCTGGCGCGGGCGGCCACGGGGCGCTGCCGGCATAGGCGACCTTGTCCACATTGATGAACGGCGTGATGCCAGCGACCGGTGCGCCGGGATAGGCCAGTTCCACGCTCGCCGAGCTGTTGGACAGTTTCGGCGTGAAGGGGCCGTAGATGCGCGTGGCCGTTGTGAGGCTGTAGGTGGTGCGGAAGGTCGAGAGCGAGGCGGGGTCCGCTGCCGGATCGAAGCCGACGACGAGCACGTAATCGCCGGGCCGGATCGCGGTGCCGGCGGGAAAGAGATAAGCGGCGGCGCCCTTGAGTTTCCATCCGCTCACATCGACCGCGCTGGTGGTAATGTTGTGCAACTCGATGAACTCGTCGCGCGCATTGTCCAACGGGCCGGGCAAGTCCGGCGGGTGATACATCAGCTCGTTCACAATGATTGGCGCGGTGCGCGGTGGAGAGTTTGCGAGCCCGGTGCCGGTACGAAACTGCGCGACATCCACAGGATTATCTCTCCCAAACGTGCGCGCGATCATCGGCCAGAACTCGGGCAGGGCACCGCCACCGACGGTCACTCGGCCGAACGACACGTCGTCTCCCGCCGCGCCAAACGTCACAATCGACCGGTAGCTATTGAGATTAGCCGCTCCATTGACCTCCGAAAGAAGGATGCTGTCGCCGGTGGAGGAGAGCGAGAAGCTGGTCCCGACGCCGGGCGTCGGGTTAAACTGATACTCGTAAAACACCACGTAGCCGCCCGCCGGGATCGCCGTCCCCGCGGGGATCTGGAACTTCCTCAAAACGCGTGACTCATCGCTCAGCCACCAGCCGCCGATATTCACCGCCGACGCCGTCGGATTATACAGCTCGATGGCGTCCTCGAAGGGCACAGTCGAATTGGTGAGCGCCTCATTGATGACGATATTGGAGGGCAGAAAGTTGGTTTCCCCCGGCGATTGCGAAAACGGAAAGCTCGTCCAGGGACCGGTCGCGATTGTCCCGGCACCGTCGGGAAAGCGCCCCTCGGACACGCCTTTTATCTGCGGGCCAAAGGTCACCGTGTTGATGTCCGTCGTGCCGTCGCTGTTGGTCAGGTAGAGCGACTCGCCCAAGCTGGTGAGCGTAAAGTTGCAATGGTTCTTACCTGCTGTGCTCAGGTCGGCTTGAAACTTCGCGTAGCCCTTGCCCTCGATGTAGGAGAGCGCTGGAAGCGCCGTGTTCGTGCGCGAGGTGCCGCTGGTGCCGAGGTAAAGATTGGAGAGCAGGACCGGGTTAGCGTCGGTATTGTAAATCTCGAACCAGTCGCCGTTGCCCACCGAACTAGCGAGCCATTCGTTGAGTTTGAGATTGGTCACGGTGCCGACCGTCCTAGCGAGGTTAGCCGCGCCTGCGCTGGGCGCGACCAGGGTGAAGCTGCCAGTGCCGTCGACCACACGCCCGATGGGAAAATCTACCGCTTGCACGCCATAGCTCACGCTATCGGATTGCGTGCTCCCCTGATAGAGCGCGACGGTGCCGCCGTTGCCATCGAGCTTGAAGCCCGAGTGCAGCCCCGGCGCGAGCAGATCGGAATCGCACCAGACAACAAGATAGCCTCCTGCGGGGATGCTTGTGCCCGCCGCAAACGAATACTTCGCTGGCGTCAACGGGTCATCGGTCAGACTCCAGCCAGTGAGGCTAATCGGGGCAGCGGTCGTGTTTTTCAGCTCCACGTAATCGGGATAGTTCCCGTTGATGGCGACCGCCGAGCGGTTGTCGGCCATCACTTCGTTGATGGAGATGGTGAGAGCGCTGGCGGAAGAGGCAAGCGCAAGGCTGAGCAGAAGAGTGCGGATGAACATGGAGTTTGGGGGTGTGCGGATATTCCGACTC
>JANLQB010000046.1:0-2364 GCA_031367565.1 Verrucomicrobiota bacterium | reverse complement strand
AAGAGGCGCGTTGCGGAGATGGGGATGCGTTCGCGATTACTCACGATGAGATGGACCGGTTGCCAAGGTGGCACATGCGATAGGGGATATTGCTCGTTACCGCAACGCGGCGGCGCTGGATAGTTTTTCATCCACGCGAGCAGGGAATGTGTTCTCATTTCCCACAACACCCAATTCTCGAAGAGAAGCTATCTCCGATGAAGGCAGCCGTCGCGGCAGGTCGAAAAACAGTTGGATGCTACGGCAGTCACTATCGTCTGTCCTGCAAGTTCACACATGCCGTTTTCGAGGTATCGGTGGGAGAGTTATACTCCTGCGGAGCATCAGCTTTCATTTTGCGGATGAGCAGAACTGGAAGTTGAGAGAGAGCAAAGAGAGGAGTTGATCGGAGGCCTGGGAAGCAAGGTCATCAAGGGATTGATCAATGGCTTGGCGGAAGTCTGCGAAGGTTGGGTAGGCTGTTGGGTAAAGCATCGCTTCTTCCGCTAATCACACCAGCGCGATTTGGTCTTGAAGGGCGTTCAGGTGCTCAGGCGCAGCGTCGCGCGTCCCTGTGCGATGTCGTCGAAAAGCACCTGCGCAACCCCATGGCGCGATATGAGGCGCGCGAGATTGACGGTTGCCGACGCTCAATTGGCAATTGTTGAGGAACTCGACTGAGCCGTCGCTCCCGGTCACAATGACGTCGGCAAGGCATCGCCCGCGTTACTTTAGCGTGTTCAAATAGGCGAAGAGGTCGGTGACTTGTTCGGGTGCGAAGCCGTCGAGCAGGCCCTCGGGCATCAGCGAGCGGCGGAGGTATTTTGTCTGCCGGATTTCGGTTCGGGCGATCCGGCGATCTTCGCTGCCAGGGGCGCGGACGACGACTGCGTCCTTGTCTTCGCTGACGAAGAGCGCGTCGAGCAGGTCGCCGTTTTTGAGTTCGACGCGATAGATGCGATAGCCGTTTTCCATCGCGGCGTTGGGTTGAAGAATGTTGCGCAAGATTGCCTCGGTGCCCATCGCGCCGACTCCGCTCAAGTTCGGGCCGATGTTCCCGCCGGTCGGTCCCATCAGGTGACAAGCCTGGCACAGCGCGGCGACGACTTTGCCGCGAGCAGGATCGCCCGGCTTCGCCGCGAGTTCTCGGTTTCTCGCATATTTCAAATCGAGCGCGACCGCCTCCTGCTCGGTGAGAATGGGCGGGAAATCACTCGTCTTCACGACCTTCGCGCCGGCTTGCAGCGTGCCCCAATTGCCGGAGGCGCTGGTGAAAACGAGGCCCGGAGTCTTCTCGGGAAGACTGCGATCACAGGCCGTGCGGATTTCATCGGCAGTACGCTCATGACTCCAGAATCGGACTTCGCTCAGCGCGCCTTGGGTGCCTCCTTTCGCCGCATTCCAAGCGAGGCGGACGTTCTCGATTTTTCCGGGAGCCGGGGTGCTGGCGGTGCTGTCGAGTTCACCATCGAGGTAGATTTTCCAAAGCCCCGCGGCATCGCGCGTGGCCGCCACATGAGTCCACAGATCGGAGGTGATTGGCTTCTTGGCGATCACCGCGTCGGAGACGGGCGGGAAGACAAAAACGTGGGCGGTGGCTTCGAAAAAATTGATCGCGAGCTGGGTGGGTGCTCCGGCGATGCTGTCGGCGTTGCCGATCTTGCGGCCTTGCGGATTGAGGCGAACCCAAGCCTCGATCGTGCAAGCGCCCTCAAGCGTGAGGTTCGTTTGCGTCCACGCTTGGTCGCTGCCGTCGAGCATGAGGACCGGGCGAAAGAGTGCGCCGAATCCGTCCACGAGTTTCGCGAGCGCCGCATCGTTTGCGCCAAGCACGGCCTGAAGGCGGTCAATCGTCGCTGCGGTGACGTCGGTCTTGACGATGCCGCCTGCGGTGAGAGCCGCGAGGATCGCGCGCGCGCCGGGTTTGGTGGCCGAGAGTTTATCGAGCACGGTACCCCGCTGGGCGGGAGGGAGTTTGGGGTAAATGGCCAGCACCCGCACCGCGGCATCGGGCGCGGAAGAGCCGGCGAGGGCGGTGAGCGCTTCATCGCGCACGGCGGCGTCGGGCGCGGTGGTGGCAAGCTTGGCGAAAAGTTCCGCCTGTCCGCTGCCGAGTTCGGTGAGGGCGCGGAGGGCGGCGAGCGCGGGCTGGGTCGCGCCGCTTTGCACGAGCGCGACGAGTGCGGGCTCGGCGGTGGGGAGCTTGAAGCCGGCGGCGAGTTTCACGCCTAGGTCGAGGCTCGCGGGGTCTTTGCTGGCGAGCAGCGCGGTGGCGGCGTCGGCGAGGAAAGGGGTGAGCTTGGCCGCGTCGAGGCGGGTGCGGGTGGCGAGGAGCGCTTCGAGCGCGGCGGTGCGGGTGGCGGGATTTTGCAGGGTGGCGCGCAG